>JAIDKM010000130.1 GCA_029051915.1 Alistipes sp.
CGAGGCGTGGACTTCCGCTTCTGCCGCTGCTTCCGCTCCGTTGCCGGCTGATGCCGCTTTGATGGCTGCCGCTCGTTGGCCCGAGGCTCCGGTAGAGTGGGTTGATCGGGCCCTCGGGTTGTTGCGGTTGCAGTCCGTCGCTGCGGAGGAGGGGCGCCAGCCTGCTTATGTCGCCCGGTTGACCGCGCAGGGTGCCGTCGCGTTGCTCGTCGCCGTCGCCTCGCAGAACGAGCAGAACCGGCTGGCGGTTCTCCGCGCAGCCGGTTCCGTGGGCGATGCTCCTGCCGAACGCTTCCTCCGCGAGGAGTTGACGTGGCGCCTGGAGCTTTAGCTTTGTTCGATCCGTTCGGTCTTTTCGAGTTTCTCGAATATCCCCGTCAGCTGTTCATAGCTTATCATGCCGCTCTGGCGCCAGAGTATTTCGCCCCGGCGGAAGAAGACGAGCGTCGGTACCGATGCAATATGGTAGCGGCTCACGAAGTCGGCCATGTCGCGGTCGTCGACATCGATTTTGTAGACGTCGACCCGGCCGTGCATCTCTTCCTTGAAGCGGTCGACTATGGGGTGCATCATTCGGCAGGGGCCGCACCACGAGGCGAAGAAGTCGACGAACGTCAGGGCATCCCGCCAGATAATTTTGTCCATGTCTTGCATAGTATGTCGAGTTTAAATTGATTGTTTTTCCGGATGATCGGCTCGGGTGGTGCGTCAGTATTCCGGACTGGCAATCCGGATCCGGTTCTCTTTTTCAGTTCATCTCCACCCAGGTCATGCGGGCCACCTTTTTCGCGGAGAGTTCTTTTTCCACATAGCTGATCGTGCGGCGCAGTCCTTCGACCAGCGGCGTGCGGGGCGTCCAGTCCAGTTCGCGGCGGGTCGTCGCCAGATCGGGTGCACGGCGCGGCGCATCGTCCGTCCGGGCCGGCAGGTGGACGATGCGCGAGCGGCTGCCCGTCAGGGCCACGATCTTTTCGGCCAGTGCGCGGATCGTCATTTCGTGGGGACTTCCCAGGTCGAGCGTCCGGGTGTATTCCGTGCGGGGCGCTTCCATCAGGCGGATCAGCCCCTCCGCCATGTCTTCCACCCAGCAGAAGGCCCGGAGTTGTTCTCCGTTGCCGTTCACGGCTATTTCCCGGTTTTGCAGTGCCGCAACGATCATCTTCATCACCACCCGTTGATCCATTACGTCGGCTCCCGTACCGTAGGTATTGAATATGCGGGCGATGCGCGTATCTACGTCATATTCGTTGCGATAGGCCCTGTGCAGCGCTTCGGCGGCCAGCTTTCCTTCGGTCAGCATGCGGTGTGTCGAGCAGTTGTCGCGACCGGCCGAAATGTCGCTGCGGCGATCGGTCGCATAGACGGCGCCCGCCGATCCGTATACCACCCGGGCATGTTCGTGCCGCGCCGTGTCCAGGGCGTTGATCGATCCCAGGATGCTGGTTTTCAGCGATTCGACCGGCAGCGCCTTGTCATAGCGTACCATCGAGGGCGTGGCCAGGTTGTAGATTTCGTCGCAGCGGATGCCGAACGGGCTGACGATGTTGTGGCGCACATACCGGAACGAGGGGTGCTGCGTCGCACCTTTGAGCAGCGGCGAGTCGGCCGCGTCGCGGGTATCTACGCAGTATACTTCGTGGCCCGCTTCCAGCAGGCGCAGACACAGATGGGTGCCGATGAATCCCGCACCGCCCAGGATGACGACTCTTTTTTGCATCGCTCGTTCTTTTTGGAGGAGCAAGGTGCAAAATCCGTTCCGGAAATTTTCCCGGGCAGAACAAAGGGACGGGGGACGGAGACTACTCCATGAAAAGCGCCCGGGGCAGTTGGTCGATGCTGTTGATCGGGACGATTTCGATGCCTTTCGGGCGTTTGGCGTTTTTGGCTATGTAGCCCGATACGATGATGCGCTTGAATCCCAGGCGTGCCGCTTCGCTGATGCGTTGTTCGGTGCGTGGCGCGGGGCGTACTTCGCCCGAGAGACCGATTTCGCCGGCACAGCAGACTCCCTCGCTCACCGGACGGTCGTAGTAGGAGGAGACCACCGCCGCCACGACCGCCAGGTCGAGTCCCGGGTCGGCGATCTTGAATCCGCCGGCGAAGTTCAGGAAGACGTCTTTCTGGAACATCTTCAGGCCGATGCGTTTTTCCACCACGGCCAGCAGCATGCTCATGCGGCGGGCGTCGAATCCCGTCGCCGTGCGCTGGGGCGTGCCGTAGGCCGCACCGCTCACCAGCGCCTGCACTTCGATCAGATAGGGGCGTATGCCGTCGGCCGAGGCGCCTACGGCTATTCCGCTCAGCGCTTCTTCGTAGTGGGTGAGCAGGATTTCCGAGGGGTTGTCCACGCCGCGCAGTCCGTCGTCCAGCATCTCGAAAACACCGATTTCGAACGTCGCGCCGAAACGGTTCTTGATGCCGCGAAGAATGCGGTAGACGTTGTTGCTGTCGCCTTCGAACTGGAGTACTACGTCGACGATGTGTTCCAGAATCTTCGGGCCCGCAATGGCGCCGTCTTTGGTGATGTGGCCGATGATGAAGATCGACGTGCCCGTCGTCTTGGCATATTTGAGCAGCGTCGCCGCGCATTCGCGGATC
>JAIDKM010000131.1 GCA_029051915.1 Alistipes sp.
TGGCCGCCGAGCGTCGAGACGCCGCGCTCCTTCAACACGATCTTGTGGATGCCGTAGCGCGAGAAGAGGTTGCCCTGGCTCTGGCGTCCCTTGATGGCGAGGGTCGAGAAATCGAGGTCGACGATCACCTTCTTGAGCCGCGGACGAGGCTTGAAATAGACCTTCAAGACCTCGGCCTCGCCGTTGGGGTTGACCGACATGTAGAGGATCTCGCTGCGCGGCGTGCCCTTGGTCATGTCGTACTCCTTGTCGCGCGTAACGGACTTGATGGCGCAACGCTTCATGAGGATCGGGCCGTTGCGGCCGTCGCGGTAGAGGACGTTGTAGATCGTACGCTCGTCGTTGCGCTTGAAGACCCCGATGTAATAGATGCCCTTGTCGAAGAAAGCCTTGTCGGAGACCTTCGTGATGATATAACGACCGTCCTTGGTGAAGACGATCACGTCGTCGATATCGGAACACTCGCAGACGAATTCGGCGTCCTTCATCGACTTGCCGATGCCGAAGAAACCCTCGGCGCGGTCGACGTAGAGCCGTGCGTTGGTAACGGCGACCTTCGTGGCCTCGATGGAGTCGAATTCGCGCAACTCGGTGCGGCGCTCGCGTCCGGCACCGTACTTCTCGCGAATGCGCTTATAATAAGCCACGGCATATTCTGTCAGATGGTCGAGGTCGTACTGGGTCTGGGCGATCTGCTCCTCGATCTGCTTGATTTCGTTGTCGGCCTTCTCGGTATCGTAACGCGAAATGCGGATGAATCGCAGCTCGGTGAGCTTCTGCACGTCCTCGATCGTTACCTCGCGCCGCAAGACCTTTTTGAAAGGAGCCAGACCCTTGTCGACGGCGGCATAGGCGGCCTCGCGAGTCTTGCACCCCTCGATGAGCTGGTAGAGCTTGTTCTCGATGAAGATACGCTCCAACGACGCGGCATGCCACGCCTCGTTCAACTCGCCGAGACGGATTTCGAGCTCGCGGCCCAGCAACCATTTGGTATGCTCGGCCGAACGGCGCAAGATCTCGCTGACCCCGAGGAAATGAGGCTTCTCCTCCCAGATAACGCAGGCGTTGGGCGAAATGGAGACCTCGCAGTCGGTGAAGGCGTAGAGCGCGTCGATGGTTTTGTCGGACGACTCGTCGGGCGCGACCTGGATGACGATCTCGACCTTGTCGGCCGTGTTGTCGTCGACCTTGCGGATCTTGATCTTGCCCTTCTCGTTGGCCTTGATGATCGACTCCTTGAT
>JAIDKM010000132.1 GCA_029051915.1 Alistipes sp.
TGCCGTCGCCGGTGCGCGGATGCCAGGTCTCGGTCGGTGCGGAATACAATTTGATGCAGCTTGTACAGTTCCGGGCCGGTTACCATTACGGTGAGTGCAAGCAGTACTACCCTTCTTATGCTTCGGCCGGTGCCGGCATTCGCATCTTGCATTTGCGACTCGACTTCGCTTTCCTTTTTGCAGCGAAGGATACCCTGTTGCACAACACCTACAGCATCAGCTTCGGACTCGATTTTTAAAAGTCCCGAACAGGGGGCAGCTACAAAAGAAAGGGACGGATTTTAGATCCGTCCCTCGTTTTTCAAGGCTTCCAACAAGCCTTCGCATCCGTCCTCCAGCATGTCGAGCACCAGTTCGAAACCCTCGTGTCCTTCATAATAGGGATCCGGAACATAGGTGTAGTCGGGATGATGACGGCAGAATTCCGCCATGCGGAAAATCCGGCCGGCCGCCTCGCGCGAAGGCGCCAGCCGGTGCACGTTCTCGTAGTTCATGTCGTCCATTACCACGATCCGATCGAACTCTTCGAAATCTTCTTCGCGGATCTTCCGCGAGAGATGCGTGAGAGTCAGTCCCCGATGGGCTGCCGCATTGCGCATGCGGGGATCGGGCAATTCTCCCCGGTGTCCTCCGTAGGTACCGGCGGAGTCGATTTCGATTCGGTCGTCCAGCCCCGATTTTTCGACAAAGCGGCGCATGACGCCTTCGGCTGCCGGCGATCGGCAGATGTTGCCCAGACAGACGAACAGGATTTTCAGTTTCTCGGTCATCGATTCTCTGTTTTGGGACAAAGATAGCGCAAGACGAGAGCAATGCCAAATTTATTTGAGCATTGCCGAGACGTAGCCGATCTTCTGTAAAGATAGCGCAAGGCGAGAGTAATAGAGCATTGTTGAAGTCGGGTTGTTTTCGATGAAACTCGGGCCGAAACGAAACATCGGCTTGTTGCCCGGGAGGTAGAAATTTGTACGATCCGAACAATATTACGACCTGACGCGGCGTATCATTTCCCGGGAAAAGTCGTAACTTTGCCCCGTTATTGACAGAAAAATCAAACGGAATAATCATGAAGATGAAACTTGTTGCGATGCTGACGGTTGTGCTGGCTCTTTCGGCACAGGTCGCGACGGCGCAGGAAACGCCCCGCAAAGTCTCGAATGTCGAGGTTCTCAACCTGGACGGCGATCCGGCGATGCTTCCCCATTGGGGCGAAAAAAATCTGCTGATCTTCTATGTCGATCCCGACCGGCATAAACAGAATGAGGAGTTCGTTGCCGACATGGAGGAGAATCACCGTGCTGCCGGCGACAATCTTTACGGTTTCGGAGTGATCAATCTGGCAGATACCGGAATGCCCAATTGGCTTGTCCGCAGCATAGCCAGAAAGCGCACTGCCAAGAACGGCGCGACCGTATTGGCCGATCAGACGCATGCGCTGAGCACCGCATGGGAATTGGGCGACTGCAACAACCAGTTCGTGCTGATGCTCGTGTCGAAAGAGGGCGAGTTGGTCTTCGTACGCAAAGGTATTCTCTCCGAAGCCGACATAGCAGCCTTTTACGAGACTGTCGAGAAATATAAATAGCCTATTCTTGCAGATGTTCCGTCGGATCATCGTTGTTGTGGCACTCTTGTCGGGGTTGCTCGTTGCAGGCCGGGCTGCGGCTCGTCCGTTCGCAGATGGCGATCAGGCGACGATTCCGACGACGGATTCGGTAGCCAAACGTCCGTCGTTCGTTCGACGGGTAATCGATTATTTCGGCAAGTCGACGATCGACCGCACTTTCGAAAAGAAGATCGACATTACTTTTGCCGGCGGTCCGAGCTATTCGAAAAATACCAGTCTGGGCATCGGTGTCCTGGCGGCAGGACTCTATCGTGTAGACCGTACCGATTCGGTTACGCCGCCTTCCGATGTCTCCGTCTTCGCCAACGTCTCCATTTCGGGTTTTTATTCGGTGGGGATCGAGGGCAACAATTATTTCCGTCATAATCATAGCAAGCTGGATTACAAGGCCATGTTCGCTTCCGCACCCCGCGACCTGTGGGGCATTGGATTCGACGACGCCCGCAACAACCGCGAAACTTCCTACGTCGAGAAACAATACAAGGTTCACGCACGTTATCTCTATCGTATTCTGCCCCATACCTCAATCGGGCCGCGACTCAGTTTCGAACATACGCGGGGCAAGAAGTTCGATGCTACGGGCGACGAGTATATCCGGTTCCAGAAGCATTCCTATACTTCTACCGGTATCGGCGCCATCATCGAGTACGATTCGCGGGATTTCATTCCCGGGCCGTGGCGCGGATTCTACGTCAGTCTGGAGGGCACTCTCTTTCCCAAAGCGCTGGGTACTTGCGAAGCGACCCTTTTCCGTACGACCTTCACCTTCGACTGGTACCGGCGGATCTGGAAAGATTGCATTCTTGCGTTCGATCTCTACGGCGAATTCAACTCCGCCGATACTCCGTGGCCCATGCTCGCCCGCATGGGCCGGGGTGTTAT
>JAIDKM010000133.1 GCA_029051915.1 Alistipes sp.
TCGCCCTCATCGTCGCGGGATTTCGCTACGCTGTAATAATTGGGTTCCGTACCGCGGGTAACGAAAGTCTCGCCGTAGGTATCGAATGCGAACGTCAGTTTGAGCCGCAGACCGGGCGTGAGCATCTTGAGGTTCTGCTCCAGCGAAAAGAGCGATTCGAACTTGCTGCGGGTGCCCTTGTAGTAACCGTACTGCGTGCTCATGGCCCACGGGTTGGAGCGTGTGGCGCTGGCGATGGGAATCGTTCCGTCGGAGTAGACGGCCGGGTGGACGAACGGCGGGGTCTCGAACGCTTTGGCGAAGACCTCGTCGGTCGACGAGCGGGCCTTGCGCAGATCTTGCAGGTAACCGCCCACGCTCACGCGCAGCAGCGTGGTCTTGGTAATATCCATATCGACGTTGGCTCGCAGATTATAGCGGTCGAGCTTGCTGCCCGTATCGTACGGCAGCGTATCGTCGGTGGCCATGATGCCGTTCTCGTGGTAGTAGGAAGCCGTAACCGAATAACGCAGCCGCTCCGAACCGCCGCTGACCGTCAGGTTGGCGCGCGTCGACATAGCGGCGTCCTTCGTGATGGCGTCCAGCCAGTCGGTATCGGGATAGAGGTCGCGGTCGTAGCCGTAGTAAGTCTTCAGGATCTGGTCTTTGGTAAACATCCGCTTGTTGGGATCCGAACAGAGCTCGTTCAGCAGACTCATGTACTCTGCCGCGCCGATGAAGTGCGGAAGTTTCGTCGGCGTGGAGACCGCCTGCTCGATCCGGAAGTCGATGGAGGGCGGCGCCACCGTACCGCGCTTGGTGTTGATGATGATGACGCCGTTGGCACCGCGCACACCGTACATGGCGCTGGCCGAAGCATCCTTCAGCACGGAGAACGATTCGATCTCTGCCGGATCGATATCGTTCAGGCTGCGTTCGATGCCGTCGACGAGAACCAGCGGCGAAGTGTTGCCGCTGAACGACGCGATGCCGCGGATCCAGAAATTGGAGTTGTCGTAGCCCGGCTCGCCCGAAGGACGTACGGCGATGACACCGGCCAGCTGGCCCGCAAGGTTGTTGCTCAGCGAACGGGTGGAACCGACCTGCAAGTTCTTGGGTTCGACGGTCTGGATCGAACCGATGACCGACATTTTCTTCTGATTGCCGTAGCCCACGACCACCACCTCGTCCAGCTCGGCGGCATCTTCATAGAGCGTTACATTGAAACTGATGTCGTCGCCGACACGCAGCTCCTGCGTCTTGTAGCCCAGATACTGGACTTCGAGCACGCTGTTTTTGTCGGGTGCATTCAGATAGAAATGGCCGTCGATTCCGGTCGAAGCGCCGATCGTCGTCCCTTTGACGACGACCGTTACACCGGGCAAGGGGTTCTTCTCCTTGTCGACTACCGTTCCGCTGATACGGATCGGTTCCGCACCGGCAGCTTCCGCAAAAGTCGAATCGGCAGCACCGGCAGGAAACTCCTGCGCCGCACCTACGATCAGACAAACGATAAGTAGCGTAAATTTTAACTTCATATGTATTAGGTTAGGGATTGGTTGCAGCCGTAAGGACAGCGTCGCAGCGCTGTTATACAAAGTGAATCATTAAAAACGAGCCGCACAATACGATAGACGCAAAATACAAATGAAATTAAGCGATAATAATTTGATAATCAGCCAAAACAAGCCCTATACAAGAGCAGAAAATATAAAAGAACAAGAACGCTAAATAGAGGAAATGGACATGATTTGTTCCTCGAAACGGTCGAGACACAGCGACCGCAGGCGGATGCGCGACCGATAGGCATAGATGGTCGACTTGGAATAACGGAGCAGAATGGCGATCCGCTCCGTGTCGTTGATCCCGAGGCGGATCAGCGCGAAGATGCGCAACTCGGTCGTAAGGCGGAGCTCCTCCTTGGCAACGATACGATGTTCGGGCGGAAAGAGTTCGTTGAACTGAACGATGAACGTAGGAAACAACTGGAGGAACGTACGGTCGAACATGCTGTAGAAAGCCCGCCACTCCTCGTCGATGACCTCGGTGGACTTCAGGTCGCGGACGATGCCTTTCATGTCGCCGGAAAGAGCCTTGCGGTTGAGAATGCGACGATACTGATCCAGCTTGTCGCAATAGGAGACGCACTCCATCATCAACTTGGTGATATAGAGATTCTTGATGTTGCTCGTTTCGGCAAGTTCCCGCCCCGTCTGCTCCTGCTGCCGGTTGATCCGGCTCAGCTCGTTCTTGACCCGGATCAGCCGACAGCGCTGACGCCGCAGACAAAAGAGCACGATGCACAGGAAGATCACCAGCAGGCAGATGCCGTACAGGGCCAGTGCCAACCGGTGCATTTTCTGTTCGATGCTTTGCTGATAGGCCTCGGAGAGAATAGGCAGGACCTGCGAGACTTCGACTGTACGCAGGCGGGCATTGCTGAACGTAGCGTCTTCGAGCGAACGCACCAAATACCTGTGCGCCCGCCCGATATCGCCTTCTTCATAGAGGATGACCGCCAGCCGACGCAGCGAAATATACTCCATGACGGCCGACTCCAGGTCGGAGACGGCCGAAAGAATCAAGTACTTCTTCTCCTGCTCGCGCCAACCCAAATGGCGGTAAAAATTGGAAACGGAATAAGCGATCGGGCCGATGGCACGCGACCGGGGTTCGCAGGATTCCAGCTCTTTCAGCAACAGCTGCAATCCCTGCTCGTAACGTCCCTCCTGCAACATGCGCTCGGAGCAAATATAGATATTGTCGGGGAAATGCAGCAGAATCGAATCCTTGTAGACGAAGGCTTTCTCCTGATACTCCTGCTGCTGCTCTTCGAGAATGGCGGCACCTTTCATCATCTCGAAAAGCGTATTGTAGACCGAATAATAGTAATGCAGATCCGAGG
>JAIDKM010000134.1 GCA_029051915.1 Alistipes sp.
ATCAACGCCAGCCGCAAGGCCGCACGTTTCGTTCGTTTCTGCGATGCGTTCAATATCCCCATCGTTACGCTCGTCGACGTGCCGGGTTTCTTGCCGGGTACTACGCAGGAGTACGGCGGCGTCATCACGCACGGCGCCAAGTTGCTCTTCGCTTATTGCGAGGCTACGGTTCCCAAGATCACCGTTACCTTGCGCAAGGCTTACGGCGGTGCTTATATCGTCATGTCGTCGAAGCATATCCGCGGCGATATCAACTACGCTTGGCCGTCCGCCGAGATCGCCGTCATGGGTGCCAGCGGCGCCGTCGAGGTGCTCTACGGCAAGGAGTTGAAGGATCTCGCCGAGAAGCCCGAGGAGAAGGCCGCTTTCGTCGCCGAGAAGGAGAAGGAGTACAACGACAAGTTCTCCAACCCCTACAACGCCGCACGTTACGGTTATATCGACGACGTCATCGAGCCGCGCAATACGCGTTTCCGCATCATCCGCGCCCTGCAGTCGTTGGCTACCAAGCGTCTGCAGAATCCCGCCAAGAAACATTCGAACATTCCTTTGTAATCCGATTCTGCGACTATGAAAATGTTGATAGCAACGGACTGGGGTTGGTCCGAAATGTTGTGGGTCGCACTCATCAGCATCTGCCTCGTCTTCTTCGTGTTGGTGTTGCTCGTGGGGGTCATGAAGCTCTTCGGTTGCATCTTCGCCGGCCGGCAGGGCACTGCCGGGGCTTCCGCTTCTTCGGGCCGGGTCGTCGTGCAGGGTCAGTTGCACGAGGAGGAGATCGCGGCCATCGCCACGGCTCTCAAGATCTACCGGAGCGCCATGCACGACCGCGAGTCCGAGGTGTTGACGATCCTCAGCATCAAGCGCGCTTACTCGCCTTGGAATTCTAAAATTCACGGTTTAACCCAGATGCCTGACAGAAAATAGTTTACAGCCATGAAAGATTATTCACTGAAAATCAACGGACAGAATTATAACGTGCAGATCGACGAGGTCAACGAAACTTCGACCGTCGCGCACGTTACCGTCAACGGCACTCCTTACGAGGTGGAGATCGCCGGTGCTTCGACTTCGGCCGCTTCGAAGCCGCAGGTCGTTCCCGCTCCGCGCGAGGCCAATAGCGGCATGATTACGCCCGCTACGGCTACGGCTTCCAAGCCCGCCGCCGCTCCGGCCGCTGCCGCCGGGGGTGCTATCAAGTGCCCGCTGCCGGGTACGGTGCTCTCCGTCAAAGTCTCCGTCGGCGACCGCGTGTCCGCCGGCCAGACGCTCGTCGTCCTGGAGGCCATGAAGATGGAGAACAACATCGACGCCGACCGCGCCGGTGTCGTCAAGCAGATCCTCGTGCAGCAGGGCGCCACCGTCATGGAG
>JAIDKM010000135.1 GCA_029051915.1 Alistipes sp.
CTCGCGCACCATGCCGTAAAGATCCGTGCGTAACTTTTCGAGGTTGGTCTTCGCACGGGCCGAGAGGAAGATGCAGGGCGACTCGGTCTGCGCCATCCAACTGCGGCGCAGATCGTCGAGCGAGAGGTTCTTGCGCGTGGCGGGCGTTAGGTCATCCTCGTCCTTGCGGACATAAGTGTAAGCGTCGATCTTGTTGAAGACCAGGTAAACGGGTTTGTCGCCGGCTCCGATCTCCTGCAACGTCTGCTTGACGACGGCGATCTGCTCCTCGAACTGCGGATGCGAAATATCGACGACATGCACCAGCAGATCGGCTTCGCGCACCTCGTCCAACGTCGACTTGAACGACTCGATCAGCTCGGTAGGCAGCTTGCGGATGAAACCCACGGTATCGGACAGCAGGAACGGCAGGTTGTCGAAGACGACCTTGCGCACCGTGGTGTCGAGCGTGGCGAAGAGCTTGTTTTCGGCGAAGACCTCGCTTTTGGAGATCAGGTTCATCAAGGTCGACTTGCCGACGTTGGTATAACCGACCAACGCCACGCGCACCAGCTGTCCGCGGTTCGAGCGCTGCACGGCCATCTGACGGTCGATCTTCTTGAGATCCTCCTTGAGCTTGGCGATGCGGTTGCGAATGATGCGGCGGTCGGTTTCGATCTCGCGCTCGCCGGCACCGCCGCGGGTGCCTGTGCCGCCGCGCTGCCGCTCGAGGTGCGTCCACAGACCCGACAGACGCGGCAGCATGTATTCGTAGTTGGCCAGCTGCACCTGCGTCTTGGCATAGGCGGTCTGGGCCCGCGACATGAAGATGTCGAGGATCAGGCGTGTCCGGTCGAGGATGCGGCAGGGCATCGCCTTTTCGATGTTGCGGGTCTGGGACGGCGAGAGCTCGTCGTCGAAGATCACCACGTCGATCTCGTTGTCGCGGCAATACTGGGCGATCTCCTCCAGCTTGCCGGGCCCGACATAGATGCGCGACGAAGGCTGGGGCATGCGCTGCGTGAATCGGCGCACGGCCCGGATGTCGGCCGTTGCGGCCAGGAACTCCAGCTCGTCGAGAAACTCCCCGGCCTGACGCGGCTCCTGGTTGTCGCGGATGACGGCGACGAGCACGGCGCGCTCGCACGTCTCGGGAGCTGCGGGCGTTTCGGACACGGAACCTGGGTTTATATTTTTCTTCTCTTCCAAAACTGTGATAAATTTACCGGTTCGGGAGGGGATCCGAGAGCAGCAAATACGATGCTACTCCGGGCCCGGGGGCCGACCGGACGATCCGATCATAAACAAGGGTATCTGCCCGGAAGCGAGATACCCTTGATAAGTCGGAGAATACACCTTAATTCTGCATGCGGAAGTCTACCGGCAGGGTGTACTTCACGCGTACCACCTGGTTGCGCTGCTTGCCGGGGCTCCACTTGGGCGACTTGTTCAGCACGCGGATGGCCTCCTCGGAGAGCGAGCGGTCGGGAGTCTGGAGCACCTGGATGTTGGTCAGACGACCGTCCTTCTCGATGACGAACGTCAGCACCACACGACCCGAAATACCGTTCTCCAGTGCGATCTGCGGGAACTTCACGTTCTGCTGAACCCACGTACGGAACGTATTGAGGTCGCCGCCCTGGAACGAAGGCATGGTCTCGGCGATCAGGAACGGCTGGTCGTCCTCGACGACTTCCTCCTTGATCTCGACCATCTGCAGCACCTCGGTGTCGTCCTCGAAATCGACGAAGTCGATGTTGGTATCGATCTTGGTATCGTTGTTCACGACCTGCAGCAGGTCGGCGATCACCTTCACCTCGACCTTCTTGGGAGGCTCGGGCGGCTTCTGATCCTGACGGGTGATCTCCACGATCTCCTCCTCAACGGGGCCGTAGTTCAGATCGACTTTTTCGATGCGATGCTCCTTCGGCGTATAGGCGAAAGCCACGATGACCAACGCCAGTGCGATGATAAGGCCGATTTCGAGCAGAAGACCCCGCTTGTTCTGGAGGTCGGCTTTGGGCGTTTTCTTGATTTCCATCTATGAATCTATTTTTAGTCGTTTCGGTCGGAGGCGCACTGGAGCAGTGCACTTACACCACAAATATATGGATAAATTTTCAAAATCGAACGGCCGCGAAGAAAAAATCTTCAACTTTTGTCTATTTTTGTACCCGGAGAGTACACCCCGAACCGAAAATGACGGACACCGATCATCTCTACGGCCGCACGCCCGACTCCTTAGCCGCCTTGTGCGGCGAGCTGGGCATGCCGCGATTCGCCGCCAGGCAGATCGCGCGGTGGCTCTACGTGCGGCATGTCGAAGATCCGCTGTGCATGAGCGACATCGCGGCGGTTCACCGCACGGCGCTGGCCGCGCGGTTCCGTCCGGCCCTGAGCGCCCCGATCCGGGTATCGGAGTCGGTCGACGGAACGAAGAAATACCTTTTCCGCACGCAGCAGGGCGCTTTCATTGAGTCGGCCTATATTCCCGACGGCGAGCGGGCGACGCTGTGCGTCTCTTCGCAGGCCGGCTGCCGCATGGGCTGCCGCTTCTGCGCCACAGGGCGGCAGGGGTTGCAACACTCCCTC
Source organism: Alistipes sp. (assembly GCA_029051915.1). Classification (GTDB taxonomy): domain Bacteria; phylum Bacteroidota; class Bacteroidia; order Bacteroidales; family Rikenellaceae; genus Alistipes. Next base: position 2,572 of record JAIDKM010000135.1, read on the forward strand.
TCGACGGCCGAAATCCTGAACCAGATCGTCTCGCTGCCCGAGCGAGACAAACTGACCAACTTGGTCTTCATGGGGATGGGCGAGCCGCTCGACAATCCGGACAACGTACTGCGGGCCCTCGAAATCATCACGGCACCCTGGGGTTTCGGCTGGTCGCCGACGCGCGTAACGCTCTCGACGGCCGGCGTCGTGCCGCAGCTGCGGCGCTTCCTCGACACGACGAAAGTCCATCTGGCCGTGAGCCTGCACAACCCTTTCAGCGAAGAACGTGCCGAAATCATGCCGATCGAAAAGGCGTGGCCCATTGCTGAAGCGGCGGCGATCCTGCGCGACTACGACTTCACGCACCAGCGGCGCGTATCGTTCGAGTACATCGTCATGCAGGGACTCAACGACTCGCCGCGCCACATCCGGGAACTCTGCCGTCTGCTCGACGGCATCAAGTGCCGGATCAACCTGATCCGCTTCCACAAGATCCCCGGCTCGCCCTACTTCTCGCCCGACGATGCGGCGATGATCCGCTTCCGCGATACGCTTACCGCCCGCGGCATTCAGACGACGATCCGTGCTTCGCGCGGCGAAGATATCCAGGCGGCGTGCGGTCTGCTGAGTACTTCGGAAGAGACGAGAGGTGAAAAATGAAAGGCCGGCGAGTCCGGATCGTGCGGAGATTCTTTACGGCAAAGGACGAGCTCCGGGAGGCGATTCGACCCTGGGTCGTACGGAGAGGTGCGGACAGTGCAACGCCCCCGCACAAGTCAAA
>JAIDKM010000136.1:0-577 GCA_029051915.1 Alistipes sp.
GTCAAGACTACCGTTTAGGGTGCTCTCTACACCGATGTCAAGGACGGTGTCGCCGTAACGGCCAATGCCGGTTCGAGCAAGGTCGGCACTGCCGAAGCCAAAGGTTATCTGGGTCTCGTAGCTTTGGGCGATGCAAGCATCGAGGCTGCTGCCAAAGAGGCCGGTATTACGCGCATCCATCACGTGGATTACCAGAGCAAGTCGTATCTGGGTGTCTATAACGTCTATACGATCATCGTTTACGGTGAATAAATTCCCTTTCTTCTTGGTTGCGTTCGTTCTGACCTGCACATCGGTCGCAGGTCAGAACATCCGCGGCCATTATGTCTCGAAAGCCGATATCGACGGGGTGATCTACCACACGTTGCCCGTTGCGCTTTTCGAATGCCGGGGCGAGGGCGATCTGACTTTCGATCTCACTTACAAGGAGGGGCAGGACGGACGCGTTACGCTCAATTTCACATATCTTGCCGCAGCCCCGGTGCCTGCCGATTCAGTACGTTTCGTCGCTGGGGCGGCTGTGCTTGCGGGGCCCGTTGAAAAATTCTATATCGAGCCCGAAAAGCAACTTTGGAAG
>JAIDKM010000136.1:587-4161 GCA_029051915.1 Alistipes sp.
GACCGATGCTGCGTCGGTGCGCGCGTTTTTCGACGAGCAAACTTTGCCTCAGGTCGTCGTCAACTCAGAGGCCCGAACTTTGGTCTATGACGTCAAAAAATCGGCTTGGCGTTCTTATGCGCCTGTCGGACGCAGAATTTTCGAGATGATCCGGCTCAACGAGGGGCAGTAGAGTCCGCATCGTGAAAAATAGCAGGGAGAACTTTTTGAAAAGTTCTCCCTGCTATTTTGTGTTCCGCTTTTTCCGGGGACATCAGAATTTGTACGTCGCACCTACGTTGATGATGATCGGATTTTTCCAGTATTTGTGGGTCTGGATCATCCATTTGAATCCGGCCGAGATGTCCCAGCGGCGGGTGATGCTGAAGTCCGTACCGGCACCGACGTTGATTCCGCACGACCAGTCGCCGAGGTCGTTGGCACTCAGACCCACCTGCGGATAGAGCGACCAGAAGCGGGCCGGGTGGAACAGATATTGGATGTCGGCGCTGATGTCTACCGAGCAGTTCTTCTCGCAGAGGAAGGTTACCGCCGGCTGGACACGCCAGGCATCGCTGATCGCATAGCGGCTGACGGCTCCTACGCCGAAAATGGCGCCGTCGAAGCCGGTGTTGGTGTAGACGCCGATCTGCGGGCCGAGGGCCCATTTGCCTTTATCCTGTGCCGAGACGGCTCCTACTACGAAGATAGCGGCGATCGCCGTAAGAAGAATCTTTTTCATTTTCGGTTTATTTTAATTCTACAATGTAAGTTTTGTGGCTGTTTGCTCTCCAAATATAGGGAAAATACCCTCTTTGGTCAAGCAGATTCAACGAAGTCGCTTTTTTTGACAACGAACAGGACAGCAACACTCGTGCCGCCTTTGAAAAAACGACACCCGACCGAAGCCGGGTGTCGAAGAATGACCGGAGCAGGGGGCGGAATCCCGCCCTCTCTGCGTGATGGTTATTTCTGGTTGAGCGCTGCGTGTGCGGCTGCCAGGCGTGCGATGGGCACACGGAAAGGCGAGCAGCTCACGTAGTTCAGGCCGGCATAGTGGCAGAACTCCACCGACGAAGGTTCGCCGCCGTGTTCGCCGCAGATACCGCACTTGAGGTTCTCGCGCGTGCCGCGGCCTTTGAATACCGCTTCGCGGATCAGCTGGCCCACGCCGTTGCGGTCGAGAATCTGGAACGGATCGTTCTTCAGAATGCCCTTTTCAAGATAGATGGGCAGGAACTTCGAGATGTCGTCGCGCGAGAAGCCGAGGGTCATCTGCGTCAGGTCGTTCGTTCCGAACGAGAAGAACTGGGCCACTTCGGCGATCTGGTTGGCCGTTACGGCGGCGCGCGGCACTTCGATCATCGTGCCGACCATGTATTCGATCTTGTCGTTGCGCTCGGTGAAAACTTGTTCGGCCGTCTGGTCGATGATGTTCTTCTGGTAGCGCAGCTCCTTGTGGTTGCCGACCAGCGGTACCATGATCTCCACATGGACAGGTACGCCCGTAGCCTTGACGTTCATCGCGGCTTCGATGATGGCGCGGGTCTGCATCTCCGTGATTTCGGGGTAGGTGTTGCCCAGGCGGCATCCGCGGTGTCCCAGCATGGGGTTGAATTCGGCCAGCGACTCCACTTTGGCTACGATCTTCGCAAGCGGTTCGTGCATCTCCTCGGCCATCTCTTTCTGACCCTTCTCGTCGTGGGGTACGAACTCGTGCAGGGGCGGGTCGAGCAGGCGGACGGTTACCGGGTAGCCGTTCATCGCCTTGAACAGTCCTTCGAAGTCGCCGCGCTGAATCGGCAGCAGCTTCTGGAGGGCGATGCGGCGGCCGGCTTCGTCGTCGGCCAGGATCATTTCGCGGATCGCCTTGATGCGGTCGCCCTCGAAGAACATGTGCTCCGTGCGGCAGAGACCGATGCCTTCGGCTCCGAACGCAAAGGCCTGTGCCGCGTCTTTCGGCGTGTCGGCATTGGCGCGGACTTTCAGTACGGAATATTTGCCGGCCAGCTCCATCAGCTTGCCGAAGTCGCCGCTCAGGTCGGCGGCTTTGGTCGCTACTTCGCCCAGGTAGACTTCGCCCGTCGAGCCGTTGAGCGAAATCCAGTCGCCCTCCTTCACGGTGAAGCCGTTTACCTTGATGGTGCGGGCCTTGTAGTCGATCTCCAGCTCGCCGGCGCCCGATACGCAGCATTTGCCCATGCCGCGGGCTACGACGGCTGCGTGGGAGGTCATGCCGCCGCGGGCCGTCAGAATGCCGGCTGCGTCGAGCATGCCCTTGAGATCTTCGGGCGAGGTCTCGATACGTACCAATACGGCTTTCTGACCCGTCTTGGCAAAGGTCTTCTCGGCATCGTCGGCGAAGAATACCACGGGACCCGTGGCGGCACCGGGCGATGCGGGCAGACCTTTGGTGATGACTTGCGCACCGGCGATCGCCTTCTTGTCGAAGACGGGGTGGAGCAGCTCATCGAGCTTCGCAGGTTCGCAGCGCAGCACGGCGGTCTTCTCATCGATCAGACCTTCGCGCAGCATGTCCATGGCGATCTTGACCATCGCGGCACCCGTGCGTTTGCCGTTGCGGCACTGGAGCATCCAGAGTTTCCCGTCCTGGATCGTGAACTCGATGTCCTGCATGTCGGTGAAATATTTCTCCAGGTGGTGCTGGATCTCGTCCAGTTCCTTGTATACTTCGGGCATCACCTCTTCGAGCGAGGGATATTTCGACTTGCGCTCCTCTTCGGAGATGTTCTGGGCTTGAGCCCAGCGCTTCGAACCTTCGATCGTGATCTGCTGCGGGGTGCGGATGCCGGCCACGACGTCTTCGCCCTGCGCATTGATGAGGTATTCGCCGTTGAAGATGTTTTCGCCCGTCGCGGCGTCGCGCGAGAATGCCACGCCCGTCGCCGAGTTCTGGCCCATGTTGCCGAAGACCATCGCCTGCACCGATACGGCCGTGCCCCATTCGGCGGGGATGTTGTTGAGCTTGCGGTAGAGGATCGCACGCTCGTTCATCCATGAGCCGAAGACGGCGCAGATGGCGCCCCAGAGCTGATCCCACGGATTGGCCGGGAACTCCTCGCCGGTCTGCTTCTTGACGGCGGCCTTGAAGCTCTTGACCAGTTCCTTCAGGTCGTCGGTCGTCAGGTCGGTGTCGTTTTTCACGCCGCGCTTCTCTTTCTGGGCGTCGATGATCTCCTCGAAAGGATCGTGATCTTCTTTCGAGACGGGCTTCATGCCCAGTACCACGTCGCCGTACATCTGTACGAAACGACGGTACGAGTCCCATGCGAAACGGGGATTGCCCGTACGTTTGGCCACAGCCTCCACAGCCTGGTCGTTCATACCCAGGTTGAGGATCGTGTCCATCATGCCGGGCATCGAGGCGCGGGCGCCCGAGCGAACCGATACCAGCAGGGGCATCTCCTTGTCGCCGAACTTCATGCCCGTGAGACGTTCGATGTTTTTCATCGCCTTCTCCACTTCGGGGCGCAGCATTTCGATGACGGCCTGCTTGCCGTGTTTGTAGTATTCGGCGCACACTTCGGTGGTGATGGTGAAACCGGGAGGCACTGGGATGCCGATCAGGTTCATC
>JAIDKM010000137.1 GCA_029051915.1 Alistipes sp.
GAACAAGTGTGAGGATGGGAACGAATTGCGGCGCCTCGAATACTGCTGGCGTTCCAGCAAGACGATCGTCCATCTGGTCAATTCGGTCTTCCGGGAGGTATTCCGCAACTCGCTGAGCGAAGATTTGGTGAAGCTCGACATACCGCAAACCGCCGACTATCAAGCACCGGCCGAGCAGGAGTTGCGCCATTGGCATTTCCATATCGGCCAGTCCGACCGACGTTTCGATGCCATGGCAGCCCAAATCAAGGAGCTGCACACCGCCGAAGGATTGGAGTTCAAAGACATAGCCATACTATGCCACAAAAACGCGGAAGTATCCCGATATGCCGATGCGCTGCATACTGCCGGAATACCCTATCGAGTAACCGACAATGTGAACAGTGGTCGGCAAAATCCGATTTTCGACTTTCTGACGGCCCTTGTTTCCGTGGCGGCATACAGCGGCAACTCTCTTTCGCAGGCATTGGTCGCCTACTATACGGAACAAGGATATACGGCCGCCAAAATCCTCTCCGAGCGGCTGCGTTACATGGAGTCGGGCGAAGAGGGCAAATGGCTTACCGACGTGAGCCTGTTTCGGAAAATATCGAAACTTTCGAAGATTATCGACAATCAGTCCGTTGCATCGGCCGTCGAAACGTTGCTCGTCGAACTCAATGCCAGTGACTTAATCCGGCGCATCGACCCGAAGGCTGGCGCATACGACTACTGCCAGATTTTCATTGCCGCAGCCCGAAGCTATGAAGAGCAATGCGCCAATCTGGGTCTCGGATGCTCTATGATGGGATTCGTCGACTTCGTGCAACAGCACGGCCTCGGGCAGTCGGGCGACGAAAACGGCGTAACGGTGCTGACCTACCACAAAAGCAAAGGTCTGGAGTGGCGGTGCGTCATTCTCTCGTCGCTGCACGCCGAGCAGGAAGATACGGGCAAGATTTTTTCAGGCGTACAGGTACTTCGCGAAACAGGCCGAGCGACGATTACGCTCTTCCCGGCTGCGCTGTTTGACTTGTGTACCAATGCGGCAAAAAGTCGGATTTCGGAGAATGATAATTACAAACGGTTGGAATCGGCAACATCCGAGGAATCCAAACGGTTGATGTATGTCGGCATGACCCGCCCGAAAGAGCTGCTCATTACGACTTCGGCCCAAACGTCGAGAATGCGTTACGACACCCGATGGCTGACGCAGATTACGGATGGTGTCGATATGAATGCACTGGAATGCAAGGATGAATACCTGACGTGGTTCGGCAATAAATTTCGGTATACACAAATCGAATATGCGGAATCCACAGATGATGTTGCCAATTCAAAGAATTCGACCTCATTCAAAGTATTGAAAACTCCTTCCGCACGGCAGACCTATGATTTACGCGACATACAACCCAGTCGGGAGGCACCGTCGCCCAAGGTGCAAGATGCAGTCCTTGCCGGAACCTTTGCCGAAAGATTGCAAGCCGCCGCCGAGAGCGATGCGACATTGGGCAATTGCCTGCATCATCTGATGTGTATTTATCGGGACGACGATGCCTTTGCCCGCCAAGCGGCGCAGCTCGCCGAGGAGTATGGAGTCGCTCTCGACGGCACGGCGTTCATGGATTTGGCACGTGCATTTTACGCCTGGCTGCAAGAGACTTATGGTGTTTCTTCAGCCGTCGAGCGGGAGGTGCCGTTCCGATTCCGGCGTCAAAACGGACAGATCGTCCAAGGTGAAATCGATATGATTTACCATACGGATAAAGGCGATGTGCTGATCGATTATAAAACCTATCAAGGCGCTGTCGACAATCTTACAAATCCGGATAGTGATTTTTATGCCGGTAAATATAGCGGCCAGATTGCACTTTATGAAGAGGCGATGCTGCGAGCCGGCCATACGGTCAGAGATAGATTGATATGCTATCTGTCGCTCGGCAAAATCGTGCAAATGCATTTAGGATAGACGTGCATCACGTGAGCGCTCTCACATGACGTTTAAGCTGATAAGATCGGAAAAATGCTGATATTTCCGGATAAAAGCAACGATAGAAACCCACCAATCTACCGAGAAACGGAAAACATTTGTACCATAACAATATACAAAAATGAAATTCAAGGAATTATTACAAAAAGTGTCATTCGATGACATCGTTCCGCATATTTCTCGTTTGGATAAGAATCCGTGGGACAGAGAGAAATACCTTATACCGTACTATAAAGAAACTTACGACATCCTGCAACATATGCAGGCGGAGGAGACGGACAAGCAGATTCGGTTCTATATGGATTACGATAATGCACATTACGGTGAAGAGCCTCGTGTCGAGATGTATCTCTATGAGGACGATTTCGAAAGCGATTATTGGCCGACCAATTTGGGCAAAGAAATTGTGCTGGGCGAAGATGTCGAGTTGTCCGACGAAGAGATTGCGGCTCTCTGTCTGTTTCATATTACTATGTATGGCTTCAGTCCCGAAGAAACGAAGAAAAGAGAGCCTGAACCGCTCAACAGCTATGAAGAACAAGCCCTCGCATTGCGGGAAAAACAATGGGTGAACTATACGCGGATCAAGAGAGAAGAAAATGACTTGGTATACCGCCCGGAAGTATGGAAAATGAAAGACATGCGTATGAGTCACCGCAACCGCATGAAACGGATGCGCGACCATCGGCAAGATATGCGCATCGAGCAACTGAAACGTATGGGGCAAGCCGAACGGGCAATCGAACGGATACTTTCGACTACCCGGACGCTTTCACGCGAACAATTGGCCTATTTGTTCAATACGCAGCTGATTCAGCGAGATGTTTTTCAGTCGCGGACATACGACCACACGCGGCGCATGGATTATCTGTGGGAGATTCTGACCAAATATACCGCACCGGACGATAGGCCCTATACGCACACGGTTATAGTCCTTTCGACCGCACCCAACTATCCGCTGACTGCAACAGAACAACAAATGTTTGAACGTATCATTGCCCAATTCGCCGAAAAAACCGAGGTTCGGTCTGCTGTTGGTGTAAAAGCCGATTTAGACGATGAGGCAGAATTATTTATTATCAAAAGTTATTGATGGCGGACTGATGGTGTTTTCGGTTACCGTCTATGGATTCGAGCAAAAAACGTGTTGATATTACACCTGTAAAATCAGGCGCCTATATTATAAGCACCTGATTTATTACACATAATGGATTGCCTACATTCGATCTGTGCCGTTAATAGTGCGGATTCTTATTGAGGTTTTGTCTATAATCGCCAAGTTTTGTCAAACTTGGATTGTGCGAAAAGAGCACCATACCCGTGGCGCCGTCTCGTTGTTTGGCAATAGATAGTATGCCGGCACCTTTTGTACTTATTTCGCCTTGCGATAGTGTCTTTATCGTTTCCTGCTTATAATAGGCAGGACGATAAATAAAACCTACCACATCAGCATCCTGCTCGATAGCTCCGGATTCTCGCAAATCAGATAGCAGCGGCATTTTGTCGACCCGCTCCTCAACACGACGAGAGAGTTGCGATAGCAGGATAACCGGGACACCCAACTCTTTAGCTATTATTTTAGCTTGCCGTGAAGCATTTGCGATCTCCTGCTCACGGTTGCTGTTTTTGCGGTCGGTAGCAGTATCTGCCAACTGAAGATAATCGACTATCACCATTCCACACTTGCCACGCTTTTGCATAAGCTTGGAACGAACCTTTATGTAGCGCATCGAAACAGTCGGATTGTCGTCGATGTATATGGGTAGTCCCTGCAGTATGGCCGAAGCCTCTTCGAGCTGTTTCCATTCGTTGCTTTCAAGTTCGCCACGGCGAAAACGGTCGGGGTCGATCGAAGTCTCAGACAAGAGTAATCGGTCGGCCAACGAAACATCGGCCATTTCGAGCGAATAAATGCAAACCGGCACACCAAACAGAGCTGCCGATTTGGCCAGATGCAACATGAAAGCCGTCTTGCCCATCGCCGGGCGGGCTGCGATCACGATAAGCTGCGACGAATGCCATCCACCCGTCAGACGGTCTAATTCGGACAAACCGGTGGGAATTCCCGGAAATTGTCCCGATTGGCGCAGAGAACAGCGATTCTCGGCATGTTTTAAGGCCGTTTCTACAATCTTTGCCACCGGCTTTGCCGTGGTACCGCCAGCAGCTACATCGGTACATTGATCCGCTAATTGGGAGAAAGTGTCGAGCGCCTCGGCTAAATCAGTGCCTTGATCGGAAGCCATGCCGGAAATCCGGAGTGAGGCCTCAATCATTTTGCGCCGAATATAATGCTCTTTAACAATTAAGGCATGTTTCATTGCATGGGCGCCGCTGCCTACCTTTTGCGTATAGCCGGACAACAAAACGGCGATTTTGGATTGTTTCAATGCCTCGACTGTCTTACAGCGATTGACCACGGTATAAAAGTCGATTTGCTCGTTGGCGTCGTACATGTCCTGCATCACCCTATAAATTGCGATATTGGTCGGGTCGCTGAAATGTTCAGGCTCAAGAATCGAGGCGATTTGTGTCATCATTTCGGCCTCGTTAAGCAAAGCTCCGAGGACAGCAGCTTCCAGTTCGAGGGTTTTCGGCAAAGACTGTTCATCATGATGTATCATACGGGGATCGTATTTTGTTCGTTTTCAGTTTTTGTAGCAGTACCTTTTCGATTCCAGTTCCGAATAACGGCCTGCCAATCTTTCATTTTACTTTTACCAATCATCCAACCGTTTGCCGTATAATAGTCGATGAATTGTTCCGGATCAACAGAAGTATAGCCGTTGCTACGGATATACTCTACAACATCAGTAAGAGAAGGTGGGAAAAAATCAATAGCCTTTCTTTCTACATTATCTTTCTTATATACTTTACTTTCATTTACTTTACTTGTTATATCATCGCTATCGCATTGTGATAACGGTGCTATAACATTGTTTCCTTTCCACCGTCGAGCCATGCCTAATCTGCCTGCCTCCGAACGTCTTATACGCTTCTCTTCGAGTATTTGCATTCGTCGGCTCAAACTATCCGAAAAGAAGATTTTATCCTCTTTGATTGCAAACAAATCATACGCGCAAACTACCGTTTTGACTTTCTCGTATGTAGTATTATACCGACGCGCAAGAGCAGGCAGCAGTGCAAGCGGATAGGTATAGTCCGGTTGTTCTCGTAATACCTCTATGAGCATCCAATAGATACCGTAACCTTCCATGCCCAACTGCTCGATCAACAGCACGCATTTTGGATCGTCCTTGGCATTTGAATCATGCGGAAAATAGTAAGCATCCTTCGTTGATGATAGTCTGCCCTTTTGGCAGTGCTTTGCGAAATCTACTTTCATAACTTTCCATTGTTAAGCATTCGGCGAACGTCCGACATGCGGTAGCGGCGCTTCCCGCCAATTTCGATAGGCACGAGCAGACCACGTTTGGCCCAGCGATGCAGGGTCGAAAGATCGACGTCCAAGATTTCCGCTACTTTCTGACGGCTGGGATAGGTTTCGGTTGCACTGTCGGTAATCAGTTGCTCCAGCTGCTCTTTTGTTTTGGCCACAAGGGCTTCGTTCGCCTCGATCAGATCGCCGACCTTGACCGAGATAATGGCTTCGGGACAAACCTTTGCCAGTTCGATTAAATTTGCCTCCATAGTTGTTTGTGATTATGGAGTTCCGCCCGTCCGCTGCATCTTACGGAATACAGGTTGTTCGGCGGCACCAACGAAAGCCGTAAGTCTTTCCGTTATCGGTATTGCAAAGGTTGGTAGGAAATGGCCCGAAAACAATATGGGATGAATGGTATAATCCCATTCACCCCATTACAAAGGCTATATACTACTACTTTTACATTGCAAATAATCCCATTAAAGCATCCATCAAGCACTGACAATATTGTCTATTTCCGTTTTATACTCGCAATTCGAGGATCGAGTGATTGTTGAAGCTGATAATGAAATTCCAAATATTTCCGCAATTCTATTTCTGCAATCCGAAGTTTGGTCTACATTATACTTGACAAATTTTTCAAGGAAATAGACAAGGCTGCTTTTGCTTATATCGTTTTTTCGCTTCTTTCCTTTCTTTATCCATTCTATTTTATTGCTCATTGGTGTACCTTGTCCTGTCATTCGATAATAGAACGTACTAATGTCTGTGTCGTTAGAAACAAACCCTTGCTCTTGTAGGGCTTTCAATATCCGCTGTATTTCTTCATAGGATTTCTTAACAGAGAAATGTGCGACTTTTGAAATGAAGGTATGATCTGCTTTTGTCAATCTACCCAATACACTCCGCTCTGCCTTTAATTGCCGGATATATTCTTCAAAAGATATTTTACATTTATCTAAATCTAATTGCATATCAAAGAAATCGCGAAAATCCGTCCGTCGTCCATTGCGCAGGAAATCATCCCACCGACTATCTTCAAATAGGACATCATTCTTATCTGAGCAATCTCTTAATAGATAAGAGAATTTTACCACATCACATTGTTTTGACCAATTCTCCTCTGGCAATTTAAGACTTTCATAATGTGCTTGCCAAACAGGGGCAACGTTTTCTTCAATAGTTCTCTCCCCACTTTCTCCTCCTTTTATATGCCATTCTTTTGTAAGGATTTTACGCTCTTTGTCGTAGGATATTATTCGATTACAACATATTTGTACCACCGTATGGAAAAGGTCATTGAATACATTAACCAACCTGCTTACCTTACGTTTTCTATATTCATGATGCACCTCACTTTGAAGTTTATCATTAAGCAATCGAAGAGCTGCTATAAAATCAAACCATTTATATTCTCCTTTTTGTTTGGCTTCTGATAAAATAATAAGCTCCTCATCGATCCGAGCGAACAGATCATCAATTTTAATCTCTTGTGTCATATCTATTCCAGCATTTTAACCAATTCGTTTTTCATTTCGTCGTCGATGTCCCGATAGCGGGCGAATGCCCGGCTGCCCTCCTTGTGTCCGCTCAACGCTCCGACAAGGTTAGGGTCTTTGACCTGCTTGTAGAGATTCCCGACAAAGGCCCGACGAGCCAAGTGCGACGAGGCCACCTCCCATATCGGCCGCTGCTCCGGCTCACGGGTCAGTGGATTCAGAATCGTAACCTTGCGCTTCAATCCGGCAGCAAGGAATATCCGTTTGATCGCCCGATTATATTGCTGCTCGGCAATCAACGGAAACAACCCCGGCCCGGCATAACCGGCATAGCGGTCCAGTATTTCACGGGCTATCGTGTTGAGGGGAACCCGCACCGTTACCGGGTGCCCGTCTTTCGTCTTGCGGGGAATATACTCGACCGCCCCGCCGATCAGGTTGTCCTGTGTCAGTTTGTAGAGGTCGCCCACACGGCAACCGATCAAACATTGAAACACGAAAATATCCCGTTGCGTAGCCAACTGCGGATGCCGGGCGAGGTTCGTGCGGTAGATTTTGTTGCGTTCATCGATCGTAATGTAGTAGGGCGTTCCGTAGACGCACTCCTCAACGGCATAGTTCCGGAACGGGTTGTTCGTTGTCTTGCCTACGTCATTCGCCCAAATGAAGAACGTGCGCAGTTTGGTAAGGATGCCGTTGATCGTATTCTGGCCTCTCGGTTGAGGTGTCCGGCTTTCGGGCACTGCCTTGTAAATATCGGAGTACTGCTCGAAAAAGGTGTATTCGTTGCGCAGAAACTCCTCGATGTCCCGCAGCACGAGCGGTGTTACCGTATCGAGGTCGAGCACAAAGCGGCTATCCACCGTTCGGCGGGCATAGAGTTCGTAACGCCTCAACGCACGAATCACAACCCGAATGGCCCGGACTCTCCAATCGGACAATTTGCGTTTCTCGATGAATTCCTCGTAGGCTTCGAAGAATGTTTGCCGATGTTTTTCGACGATGTACTTTTCGGGATGCAGGCGCTTGTCGATTTCCAACTCCAGCCAGTCTGATGTCAAATTCTCTTTGACCATCGCCGCGTTGTATATCTCCAACATCATGCTCTTGCGGTCGGCCACGGCCTTATTGAAAGTAGCCCGCTTCTCCGCATCGTAAAGCACCTTTGCCTTGATCTCTTGTCGGGTCGCATCCCAGTCCGAGGGATTGATCTCCAACTCGGAGGCGTGGAACAACTGAATATTCCGACCGTCCCGCAGACGAAAACGAACGTTCGCCCGATCTATGCGTTTTCTCGATACCCGAATGAAAGCCGTAACCGATGCCATCTTGCAAAATCCGTTGATTGGTGGTGCAAGTTAGAAAATTTGCACCACCTTTGCACCACACAATAAAATTATTTGCAATGTTACGCAATTTTATCGACTTTCACAAATAATTGATTATCTTTGCAATATATGCCAAAACGGCCAATTTTCAGCAAGTTGTAGATACCCCTAAAATTGCTATTTTCAAATATTGTCCTGGGCACTGAAAACCGCGTCTGACGGAAGTCGGGCGCGGATTTTTTATTCTACCGTCCGCCGAAAACCGACAGTGGGGCCCCAACACAAAAACAGCAGGGAATCTCACGATTGCCTGCTGCCCCCGGAGGTTGCCCTCCTAAAACTACTAACCCAAACTTAAATAAATGAAGAAACCTCACTGCGGTTGCTGATCCGCAGTTGACAGGATAAACTGCAAAGCCTGTGCCAAACCGGAAAGCGAGAAAGGTGCGAGCCGAAAAGAGACCGATCGGCGCATGAACCGACCCGAAAGCGAAAAAACGGGAGGAATCCCGACGGCGACACCTGCCGAAGCCGCGACGAAAAACGCCCGCTTCGACGAATGGCGGAGCGGGCGCGGGAAAAAGATGGCAGAAAAAAACGTGGACAATCTATTTATGCTCGTAACGTTCGCCGACGGTCTTCCAATCGACGCGCTCCCACAAGGCAGCGACGGCATCGGCCCGACGATTGCGATAATCGACATAGTAGGCATGCTCCCAGACGTCGATGCACAGAAGCGGCCGGAGTCCCTCGCGCATCGGATTGCCGGCATTGGGCGTACTGACGACGACCAACTCGTCGGAAGGGCCGGCAGCGAGCCACACCCAACCGGAGCCGAAGAGCCCGACGGCAGCCGTCGTCATCTGGGTCTTCATCCGTTCGAACGACCCGAAACTCCGGTCGATCGCCTCCAACAGAGCACCCTGCGGAGCGCTCTGCGGCCGGGGCGAAAACTGATCGAAATAGAATTCGTGGTTCCAGGCCTGGGCGGCATTGTTGTAGACAGCGCCGTCGGCCGAGAGCATGACATCCTCGAGCGACTGAGAAGCATACGGTGTATCGACGACCAGCTCGTTGAGCTTGCTGATGTAACCAGCATAGTGCTTGTCGTGGTGGTAATGCAGCGTCTCCTCGGAGAACTGCGGAGCCAACGCATCGTAGGCATAGGGAAGCTCCCGCACGGTGAAGCGTGTGGCGGTAGGGGTATCGGTTTGCATAAAAGACGAGATGAAAAGCGGTAAAAACAAAAGATTCATAGCCGGCATCAGTCGATCGGATCGAAGACATCCTTAGGTTCCCCGCAGACGGGGCAAGTCCACCCTTCGGGCAACTCCTCGAACGGAGTGCCGGGAGCGATGCCGTTGTCGGGATCGCCGATCGCGGGATCGTAAATGTACTCGCAGACGGTGCAACGATATTTTTTCATGATGAACAAAGATTAAGGTACGACCCGCACCACCGCAAATAAAGTGCCGGAAAACGAAACGGGCCGCACCCCCTATCGGAATGCGGCCCGCAAAAGCGACCGGAAAGCCTACAACAACGTCTCCATGATCTGCACGGCATTGAGCGCGGCGCCCTTGCGGATCTGGTCGCTGACGCACCAGAACGAGAGGCCGTTGTCGCACGCGAGATCCTGGCGGATGCGGCCGACGTAGACGGGATCGTGATCTGCGACGAAGAGCGGCATGGGATAGACCTTTTCGGCGGGCTCGTCCATCAACACGACGCCCGGAGCCGCGGCGAAAGCCTCGCGGGCCTCCCCGACGGAGAGGGGACGCTCGGTCTCCACCCACACGCTTTCGGAATGGGCGCGCATGACAGGCACGCGCACGCAAGTAGCCGAGACGCGGACGTCGGAGTGCATGATCTTGCGAGTCTCGTTGAACATCTTCATCTCCTCCTTCGTATAGTCGTTGTCGGTGAAGACGTCGATATGGGGAATGACGTTGTTGGCGAGCTGGAAGGCGAACTTCTCGACGGTGGGCGCCTGTCCGCCGCTGATCTCGGCATACTGCTTCCCGAGCTCGGCCATCGCAGCGGCACCGGCGCCGCTGGCCGACTGGTAGGTAGAGACACGGACGCGACGGATATGCGACAAGCGCTCGAGGGCCTGCAAAGCCACGACCAACTGGATCGTGGTGCAATTGGGATTGGCGATGATCCTGCGCGGAGCGTTCCTGGCATCCTCAGGATTGACCTCCGGAACGACCAGAGGCACGTCGTCGTCCATGCGGAAAGCGCTCGAATTATCGATCATGATGGTGCCGTGCCGGGTGATGGTTTCGGCGAATTCGCGCGAGGTGCCGGCGCCGGCCGAGACGAGAGCGAAATCGACGCCCCGGAAGTCGTCGTTATGCTGCAAAAGCCGGACGGGGATCTCCTTGTCGCGGAAACGGTAGCTCCGACCTGCGCTCCGCTCCGACCCGAACAACGACAGTTCGTCGATCGGCAGCGACCTTGTTTCGAGAATCTTCAGGAACTCCTGGCCGACGGCCCCGCTGGCCCCTACGATTGCGACTTTCATACTTTATAGGAATTTAAACATTGACGGAATCAATCGAAGAAGAGCTCGTCCTCGTCGGTCTGCTCGTCGGGGAACTGCTGCTCCTCCTCGCTCTTCTTCACCCAACCGCAGTCGTAGCGGGGCATCGAAGCGGGCCGGATGAACTTGTCGAAGCGCGAGATGCCCAACGACCCGTTGTCGTAGACCTGCTGGAGGAAGTCGCCCACGATAGGCAGGGCGATGACGCTGCCCTCGCCGCGCGAAAGCAGGTGCACCTGCTGATCCTCGCCGCCGACCCATGCTCCGGCCACGAGGCGCGGCGTAACGCCGACGAACCAAGCGTCGCGGTTCTTGTTGGAAGTACCGGTCTTGCCGCCGATCTCCACGTCGCCGAAGCCGTACTGCCACTTGAGCCGCACGGCGGTACCCCCCGACACGACGCCCTGCAACATGGTGAGCATCGTATAGGCTGTCCGCTCGCTCACGGCATCCTGAGACTGCGGAATGAACGACGCGATGACGTTGCCCTGCCGGTCTTCGATGCGGGTAACGAAGATGGCATCGGTATGCACGCCCTGGTTGGCGAAAGTCGAAAAGGCGCTCACCAACTCGAAGACGTTGGACTCCGAAGTACCGAGGCACAAGGCGGGAACGGGATCGATGTAACTGCGGATACCCATGTTATGGATGAAGTCGGCGACGGCGGCGGGCTCCTTGGCCTGCTTCATGATCCACGCCGAATAGTTGTTGCGGCTGAGCGCCAAACCC
>JAIDKM010000138.1 GCA_029051915.1 Alistipes sp.
GTATCTTTAATGCAGTGGGAAATAATTGCTTGACTGCAAGCGATATGAGAAAATCATCGTGAAAAAAGGCAATGGATAAGTAAATCGTAAAGTGTGTAAGATCACTTCATTTTCACGATTTCAAACAACTCGTTAATCTTATTGCAAAAGTAATTCTTTTTGCGTTATTCGCAATATCTATAACGATTTATTTTTCATCTTTTGACATTTCGATTTGTTCGGCGTTCTTTGCAGCCAAGACCTGTTTGGCATTGAGACGCGAAACCACCTTTTTGCCTGTTCTGGCTTCGAGTTCCAGTCGGGCATTGCGGGCGATCGTGCCACCTTGCCGTGCGACCGCTTTGTGTGCCGCCAGCGTTCGGGGCTCGGTTACCTCGGTTATGTCTTTGGTAGATGCCTCCGCGAGCATATTGAGAATCAGCTCGGTGTTGGTCATGTTGTCCGCAAGTTCTCTTTATGCAGTCCCTTGTACGCCTTGTACTCGCGTGTGGTAAAACCCGACCACGTATTGGTAATTATGTCGGTCAGCGTAGCGAACTGCTGCCCCTCCTGCACTCCGCGCTTTTTCCATGCGTCGGTCAAGTCCTTGCGCACCTCAATCGCTTTTAATCGCTGATTGATCCAGTTGTCCGAATACCCCAATTGCTTATAATCGGCCATCGCCTGCTGAATCGACAATTCGGGGTCCTGCATCTGGTCGAGACGGTCGGCAGCGACTTGAGCCATCCACTGCTTGAATGGCTCCGCTTTCGGCGACGGGATCGACTGAATGATACGGAACATTCCCTGCGCCGTTGCGCAATTCACTTTCTGGCGACCTCCGTTTGTTTTAGATGATGCCGCGATTCTCTACTACAAGCCATATCGGCGTTTCCACATATGAAAAACAAGTGCTTACAAAATAAATATAGATTATACCCATTAAAAAATTGAACAAAAAATCAGAAAAAGAGTAGAACGAAAGAATAAAAATGCTACCTTTGTACCAGTCAAGTTTCCGTAGGCGTACCGCCTGCATGGAATTAAAAGGGAATTCGGTGAAAATCCGAGCTGTACCTGCAGCTGTAAGTCCCCGCAAATGTTTGTCGCACTCTTTGCCACTGGTGTAAACTGGGAAGGCGCGACAAATGGGACGAGTCAGAAGACCTGCTTGATGAGCAATGTGATTCAGCGACCACGGGTAATTGGCGCTCGATCAAAATGAAACAAGGTTCATCATACAGATACCTCACATTTCTTTTTGATAACTTGTCCGCACCCGTTCGTTGCGAATCCATCGCAAGGAACGATTTGACGTGTGCGTACCTTTTGTTTAACTTTTTAATAAACAAGGTTATGAAAAAGAATTGCAGATTGATGGCGATGGCCGTTGCAGCAATGGCCGCCGTGACGTTCTCCGCTTGCAATGCGGATGACGATTTTTTCGCAGAACCTCTGCATGACGAAGCGGCTCCCGACACCCGAGCCAATGTGGAAAGTGAATGGGTTACAGTGACTTTCGATGATGTATCCTCCAATCAGCTTGCCGGTCCGACTTCCTACGGTGCCAATCTATACGATGGCTACACTGGATCGAATCCGACCCGTTTCACCACCTACACCGACCGAGCAGCTCGGCTTTTCAACATCGTATACGGATTGAATGAAGACGGTTACGGAGGTACGTATAATTATTGGAACGGAGGTATTGCCGTTTCGAACTGGAATATCCGCTCCAACGTCGACGGTCATTCGGGCGATTGGTGGTATTCCTACCAAAACCAATGCAGCGTTTACAATACGGCGTCCGTAGATAATGCCAATGAAAATGCCGGACACAGCGGATCGAACTTTGGCGTGGTTTACGGATATACCGACACTTACTCGGGATTCATCGCTTGTGCGCAGATGTCGCTGGCAAACAATGCGGAACGCAAGTTCGACCGAATGTATGTCTGCAACTCTTCTTACGCATACGGCGTAATCGTCAATGGCAACAGCTTCACGCAGGGCAGCTTACCGAGCAAGAACGGTTGGTTCAAGCTGGTGGTTCGCGGTTATAAGACCGGAGCTACGGCTCCTGTGGCGACGGACGAAATCTATCTTGCGGACTATCGGAACGAAAGCAATGTTTGTCTTACCGAGTGGACGTTATTCGATCTGACGAACATCAAAAAACAGGCCGTAAATCGTATCGAGTTCGATTTCGTGGGTTCGGATTCAGGAGCCTACGGGTTGAACACGCCGGCTTATGTCTGCATTGACGACGTTCGTATTTCTAGAAACTAATTAAATAACCGGGGTGGAAATGGAGATGGCTCGTCTCCATTTCCACTTGTTTGATCCATGACAAAGCGTATATTTTATTTTTTATTCGCACTCCTATTGACCTCATGTATGGGGTATGGTCCCATCGACGAGGAAACGTTTTATATAGACGGCAATTTCGGTGACGGAAGCGAGGTTACAGGCAAGGGGTTGTTCATTACCAACGAGGGGAACTTCATGTACGGCAATGCGTCGTTATCCTACTACGATCCCGAAACGAAACGGGTGGAGAACGAGGTATTCGCCCGTGCCAATGCCCAGAAATTAGGCGACGTGGCGCAGTCGATGACCATGCACGGCGGTCTGGGCTGGATTGTAGTGAACAACTCGGGCGTCATCTTCGCCATCGACCCCAATACGTTCAAGGAGGTGGGACGTATTACGGGTTTTACCTCGCCGAGATACATTCATTTCCTATCGGACGAAAAAGCCTATGTGACGCAGATATGGGATCCGCGCATCTATATCGTCAATCCCAAGACCTACCAGATTACAGGGTACGTCGAGACAGACATGGACTACGAATCGGGTTCTACGGAGCAGATGGTGCAATACGGCAAATACGTCTTTACAAATTGCTGGTCGTACCAGAACCGTATTCTGAAAATCGACACTGAAACTGATGAGGTTGTCGATGAACTGGTCGTGGGTATCCAACCCACCTCGCTGGTAATGGATTGCAACAATAAGATGTGGACGATTACCGACGGCGGTTACGAAGGATCGCCCTACGGGCACGAGGCGCCGTCGCTCTATCGCATCGACGCCGAGACGTTCAAAATCGAAAAGCAGTTCAAGTTCAAGTTCGGCGACTGGCCCTCGGAGGTGCAGCTGAACGGAACGAAAGACAAGGTCTACTGGCTCAACAATTCGGTTTGGTGCATGGGTGTGACAGCCGATCGTGTGCCGGTAAAACCGTTTCTCGAATATCATAACACACTTTACTACGGATTGACTATCAATCCCGTAAACGGCGACGTCTATATCGCCGATGCCATCGACTACGTGCAGAACGGCGTGGTGCTGCGCTATTCGGCCGAGGGCGAGTTGCTCGACACTTTTACCGTCGGCATCATTCCGGGAGCTTTTTGCTGGAGATAAAAATCATCGGATTATGAAAAAACTTTACACTCTCTTTTTGATTACGGTCTTTCTTGCGGGATGCAACAAGGACGGGCAGGTCGAAATCGACCAGCCGATGACGCCGCAAATCACGCTCGACAGCGAGGATGGAATCTATACGGTAAAAGTCGGCCGCGAACTGACCATCGCCCCAACGGTGCAGTATGCAGAAAACGCCCTTTTCTCGTGGACGTTGGACGGGAAACTGCTCTCCACGGAACCGACATTGACCCATACATGGAGCGAAGCGGCCGAAGTGTACGTAATGTTCACGGTGCAGAACGAAAACGGCAAGGCCGAAGAGGAGTTGAAAGTGGTGGTGTTGGAGATGGCTCCACCGGTCATTTCGCTGGCTCTGCCGTCAAAAGGGTTGAAGGTACTGCAAAACACGGACTACATCTTTACACCCGATATTCAGAACTCCGATTTGGAGGAGTTTCGATGCGAATGGCTGCGCGAGGGCGAGGTCGTGTCCGAAAGCGTAACCTATACGTTCAACGAGGCGGAGCTTGGCACCTATACGGTTGTTTGCCACGCTTCGAATATCGACGGCGAGACGACGAAAGAGATTACGCTCGAAGTCGTGGACGAACTCCCTTACGAAGTTTTCTTCCACACACAATCCATCTTCCGGACATCGACGGACCGCTATGTTTATATCGGCACGCCGATCTTCCTCGAACCGCAGCTCTCCTATTTCGACAATCCGCAGTTTGTATGGAGCGTGGACGGCGAGACGGTTCCCGATGCCGTAGCGCGCATGTTCCGGTACACACCGACTGAAGCGGGAGAGCATATCGTCCGGGTTACGGTAAGCGAAGCGAAGCAGCAGGCCAAACAACTTACCCGCAACATTATCCGTGCCGAAACGGCGTTCACGGCCGAGGTAAAGGTTACCTGCGTCGATGCTGCGCAAGAGGACCGCTACCGTCCGGCCACGGGAGACAGTTCTCCGCTGTGGAACAAGGTATGGGAATATACACCTGCTCCGGGACAGTTCGTCGGCGAGATGAAGACGGGCGGGTTCGACGGCACGGAGACGACGCAGGAGGCAGCTGTAGCTTATGCCGAGGGGCGTCTGAAAGAGAAGATATGGGTGTCGCTTGGTGCTTTCGGCGGCTACATCGTCGTAGGCTTCGACCATAGTATCCCCAAACGGGCGACGGCAGAGGGCGAATACGACTTCACGATTCAGGGCAACGCTTTCGACGGATCGTCGGAACCGGGTATCGTTTGGGTTATGCAGGACATCAATAAAAACGGCGAGCCCGATGACGAGTGGTACGAACTGCGCGGCAGCGACACGGATAAGGAGGGGACTATTCAGAATTACGCTGTCACTTATTATCGTCCCGCCGGCAAACAGATGGACGTGCAGTGGACCGATTCGGAGGGCAAATCGGGGTGCATCGATTACCTGATTACTTACCATCAGCAGGATTATTACTATCCTGCTTGGATCAAATCGGATACCTACACTCTTTACGGAACCCGTCTGGCTCCGAACAATGTGCAGGACCCGACCACTGGATACTGGGATAATCAATCCTATGGCTGGGGGTATGTCGACAATTTCAGCGAAACAGACAACCTCGGCGGCGACGTGGTAGACGGCAGCGGCCAGACCAATGGCTTCCGCATCGCCAATGCCATGTATCGTGACGGCACGCCGGTCGATCTCCAATACGTGGACTTCATCAAGATTCAGACGGGCGTGCAGGTCAAGAGCGGCTGGCTCGGAGAGGTCTCGACGGAGGTATTCTCTTTCTCGGATTTGTCCGTTGCGCCCGATAACGAAAACAATAAATAACCAGAAACTATATAAAATTATGAATTTGAAAAAAATGCTATTGTTGGTCACCGTCGGTTTTCTGATGTTGGCCGGTTGCAGCGATGACGATCCGATCAATCCGATTCCTGAAGATGCGGACGACAACTTCATCACATCGGTGGTGCTGACTGTCGGCGAAACCTCCTATGCTGCGGCGATCGAAGGGAACGACATTACCGTAACGGTTCCCTACAACGTATCGCTCGACGGAGCTGCGGCCGAATTCAAGTACACGCCGTCGGCGACGATCATGCCCGATCCGGCCGAAATCACCGATTGGAATACCGAACGTCAGTTCCGCGTGACCTCCTACAACGGTCGGACGAACGACTACAAATACCTCGTCGTAAAAGACGATATCCGCGAAGAGGGCGATGTCGTGCTTAAAACCGATGCCGAGGTCAAGGCATTCGCCGACAAAGGCGTGACGATCATCAAGGGCGACCTTATCGTCGGCGAGGCGAGCGGAGACAACGCCGTGACAAACATCGAGGCGCTTTCGGCACTCACGCAGGTCGAAGGCGACATCGTCATCAACGACACCTATAAGGGCACGACACTGGACGGTCTGGAAAATGTTGTGAAGATCGGCGGCCTGCACATCGGCTCGACCGAGGCGGCGTCTACCGCTCCCGAACTCTACTATGCGAGCCTCCGATCGCTCGAAGAGATTGCGGGCGACATAACGATATGCAACGACAAATTGCAGTGGTTCGAAGCCGAGAAACTGACGGCAATCGGCGGTTCGCTGGTCATGCGCTCGGCGGCGCTTACGTCGGTAACGACGCCCGCTTTGGCGACAGTCGGCAGCGATTTCGAGTTGCAGGGCTCGAACGAGGAGAAGGCAGGCGGCGATATGACTATTGTCGAGATGAAAGCACTTGCATCTGTCGGCGGTAAAATCAACATCAAGAACTTTGCGAAACTCAACGCCGTGAAATTCGAAGCGCTGACTTCGGCCGGAGCTGTGCTGTTGCCGACGATTCCATACGAGTTCGAGACGATTTCGTTGCCCGTGCTTTCCGAGGT
Source organism: Alistipes sp. (assembly GCA_029051915.1). Taxonomy (GTDB): domain Bacteria; phylum Bacteroidota; class Bacteroidia; order Bacteroidales; family Rikenellaceae; genus Alistipes. The sequence goes on from JAIDKM010000138.1 coordinate 6,290, forward strand.
GGGCGGCGACATTCAGCTTATCGCCAACACCGACGCCACCTCTATCGGCGGCATGGCGATGAATACGGGCGTCAAGACCATCGACATGAACTCTCTGTCGGAAGTGGACGGCACGATCGTCCTCTCTGCGTTCGCAGAACTTCGCGAGATACCTTCTCTGAACGGAATCAAGGTAAAAGGCATCGAGCTTGTCAGCTTAAGTAAAGTGCCCGATCCGCTGAATCTTTCCCAAACGACTTTCTCGGGCGGTGGCCGGCTCCTGCTTACCAACATGAATCTTATTGCAACGCTTACGTTGCCTGTGCAGGCGGATGTAACGCTCGAACTGCGGTACAACAAACTGTTGGGCAAGGTTGATGGCGTCGAAGAGCTTGCAGGACTCGTTTATGTACCTGGAACGGACTGCTCGTTCTCTTCGCTGAAGAGTGTCCGGGGCGATGTTTCGTTCAGTAACGGTCCTCAAACGACGATCTCTACGCCCCAGCTCGAAAAGGTCGGCGGCAACCTGTTGAACGATGTCGAAAAGATCGGTTATCCGAAACTTATCGAAGTAGGTGGTTATCTGGCCGTAAGCGACAACGTCAGCGACGATAGCGGAACGGCGTGCGACTTCTGCGTCCTGCGCAAGATCGGCGGCCAACTTTACTTCGACAGTACCAATATTTACGCAGCTATCGATATGCCGGAATTGGAGGAGATCGGTACGGCCGCCGATCCGGCATACTACAAGGCGGGGGCGAACGATAAGTATTACAAGGAAGCCCTGTACGGCTCCTGCGCGCTTACAAGCTACGATGGTCTGCATCTTCCTAAACTGCGGAAGATCGGCGGCGCCGGCTTTACCCTCGACCTCGGGCTGGGTGGCGGCATGTCGTATTTGGAAGAGCTGTCACTGCCTTTACTCGAAGAGGTGGATGGGATTTTCCAGATCCACCAAAACGGTCCGGGAATGACACCGGCCGCCCCTCTGGAACGAATCGCACTTCCTGTCATCGCAAAGATCGGATCCGTACATATCGAAGGGTGTTCGGTTACGGATTTCAGTGCCTTTGCACCTGTTGTCGGACAATTATCGGACGAAACATGGTTCGTCCACGAGGATTGTTCCTATAGTCCGACATGGCAGGACATGAAGAACGGAAAATACAAGAAAGAATAACCATTTCGAAAACCGTCTGCGACCTTTACGGGCCGTAGGCGGTTTACTTTCCTTATGAAGAAACTGACGGCATTCCTATTCGCCTTGCTTCTCGGATTCTCCGGCTTCGCGCAGGAAAAGTCGAAGAGCGACGGGCAACCGCCCGCAAGATCGGGCAAAGGCTGGTGGAACGACAATCCGTCGTTCGTCCAGCCGATTCCGGAGGTTTACGTTACGGCGCGGCGGCCGATGAAAGAAATCGGTATGCAGCAGACCAAACTCGATTCGACGGTGCTGAAAGAGAATATCGCCCTTTCGATGGCCGACGTGCTGACGTTCAATACCTCGATCTTCGTCAAGCAGTACGGTCGCGCCTCGCTCTCGACCGTAGCGTTCCGCGGTACGTCGCCCTCGCATACGCAGGTAACATGGAACGGCATGCGCATCAACTCGCCGATGCTCGGCATGACCGACTTTTCGATGATTCCCTCCTACTTCATCGACGACGCCTCGCTGCTGCACGGCACCTCGTCGGTCAACGAGACGGGCGGCGGACTGGGCGGTGCCGTGAAACTCTCCACGAAACCCGCCGAAGCCGACGGATTCGGGTTGCAATACGTGCAGGGCGTCGGGTCGTTCAAGACGTTCGACGAATTTTTGCGCCTGACTTACGGCGACAAGCATTGGCAGGTCTCGACCCGTGCGGTCTATTCATCTTCCGACAACGATTTCAAGTACAGGAACTACAACAAGAAGATGAATATCTATGACGATGACCACCAAATCGTCGGCACCTACTATCCTACCGAACGCAACAAATGCGGTGCGTTCCGTGATTTTCACATCTTGCAGGAGGTGTACTACAATACCGGCCGCGGCGACCGCTTCGGATTGCAGGCGTGGTTCCTCGACTCGAAGCGCGGCGTGCCGATGCTGTCGGTCGATCACCGCTCGGACGACGAATACGTGAACGAGCAGACGGAGCAGACCGTTCGCGGCATTCTGTCGTGGGACCGGCTGCGCGGCAACTACAAAGTAGGCTTGCGCGCCGGCTATATCCATACGGGACAGGGCTACGATTTCTCGAAGGACAAAGGCAACGGCACGATGGCGGAGATGATCCGCTCGCGCAGCAAGATAAACACGTTGTACGGACAGGCTGAGGGTGAATACTACATCGGCAAGAAATGGCTCTTCATGGCGAATGTCTCGGTGCACCAGCATTTCGTGGAGAGCCGCGACAAGAATGTCCTCGAACTCAATTCGCAGTCGTTGGCGCAGGGAAATAACAAGAAAGTGGTCGTGGGATATGATAAGGGGCGCGTTGAAGTATCGGCCTATGCCTCGGCCAAGTGGATGCCGACCGACCGGTTGGGAGTGTCGGTGGCCTTGCGCGAAGAGATGTACGGCGAGGAGTGGTCGCCCGTCATTCCGGCCTTTTTCGCCGACTATGTGGTCTCGAAACGCGGTAGCATCGTAGTCAAAGCCTCCGTATCGCGCAACTATCGCTTTCCGACGCTTAACGACCTCTACTTCCTGCCGGGCGGCAATCCCGATCTGAAAAAGGAGCAGGGGTTCACCTACGACGCCGGATTTTCGTTCGCCGTGGGTAAGGAGGGCATCTATTCGCTCAACGGTTCGGCGACGTGGTTCGACTCGTATATCGACGACTGGATCGTGTGGCTGCCGACGTTCAAGGGTTTCTGGACGCCGAAGAACGTCAAGGAGGTACACGCGTACGGCGTCGAACTGAAAGCCGATGCGACGGTGCGGCTCTCGAAGAACTGGCAGTTGGGCGCAGACGTCTCGTTTTCGTGGACACCCTCGATCAACAACGGTGACCCAGTGGACTGGGCCGACAAGGCGATCGGCAAACAGCTGGTCTATGTCCCCGAATACTCCGCTTCGGCGACAGGCCGATTGTCGTACCGATCGTGGCGTCTCGTTTACAAGTGGTGCTATTACAGCGAGCGTTTCACTACCTCGGACAACGACATGAAAAGCAAGATCTCGCGCGTATTGCCCTACTACATGAGCGACGTGTCGCTGGAAAAACTCTTTTCGCTGCATTGGTCGGATTTCTCGGTCAAGGTAGCCGTAAAGAACCTTTTCAACGAGGAGTACGAATCGGTGCTCTCGCGTCCCATGCCGCGCATGAATTTCGAGGTATTCCTCGATATACGGCCCAAATGGGGTAAAAAGAGATAGAGATAACGGCAGCGTCCCTTTTCATCGCGGAAACCTTTGCAAACCTTCTTCGTAAAAGATTATTCGCTGCGGTGTTTTGTATGGACGAAAGCCGAAAGACTGATTAGAGATTAGTTGCAGAGTGTTATTTGCCATAACGACTTAATCGGATTTTCGCCCATGCTATCGAGGGGAAACGGACGAACAGCCCCGTTTCCCCCTTTTTTGAACCGAATGAAAACGAATAAAAGAACTATGAAACAATGGATTCAGTTGGCGGTAGTCGCTCTGTGCGCGATAGTCGTCGCGGCCTGTGGTCGCAAGAGCGTTTCGCTCGAAGATTTTGACAAGCCGGTCTACATGCTCGAATACGCTTCGGGATTCGACATTCAGGGGGCCGACAGCAAACAAAGCGTACTGCTCACCGTCACGAACCCGTGGCAAGGCGCGGACGGCATCGCCGTGCAGTTATTCATCGCCCGCGACGGCGAAACCGCTCCCGAGGGCTTCGACGGACAGGTGCTTGAAGGCGATGCCGAACGTATCGTGGCGATGTCCTCGACCCATATCGCCATGCTCGACGCCATAGGCGAGGTCGACCGCGTGGTCGGCGTATCGGGCATCGACTACATCTCCAATCCCGACATTCAGGCGCGCCGCGACCGCATCGGCGACGTGGGCTACGAAGGGAATATCAACTATGAATTGCTGTTGTCGCTCGATCCCGACCTCGTGCTGCTCTACGGCGTGAACGGTGCCAGCGGCATGGAGCCGAAGCTCCGCGAGCTGGGCATCCCGTTCATGTACGTAGGCGATTACCTCGAAGAGTCGCCGTTGGGTAAGGCCGAGTGGATGGTGGCCCTCTCGGAGGTCGTCGGTTGTCGGTCGGAGGGCGAAAAGGTTTTCGCGGAGATTCCCGTCCGATACAACGCCCTGAAACAGCGGGTGGCGGAGAATGCCCTCGACGCCCCGTCTGTCATGCTCAACATGCCATACGGCGATTCGTGGTTCATGCCCTCGGCCGGGAGCTATGCCGTGCGGCTGATCGAGGACGCGGGCGGAGATTATATCTACAAGAAGAACACGGGCAACGCCTCGACGCCCGTCGACATGGAGGAGGCATACCTGCTCGCTTCGGCTGCCGATCTATGGCTGAACGTGGGTATGGCGAGCACGCTCGGCGAGGTGAAAGCCGCCTGCCCGAAGTTCGCCGACACCCGCTGCTTCC
>JAIDKM010000139.1 GCA_029051915.1 Alistipes sp.
GTGAAACTCAACTCCATAGGAGTTTTGCGCCCGAATATCTTCACCGATACCGTGAGTTTCTTGCGCTCGTTGTCGACGGCCTCGATGGTGCCCTGGAAGCTTGAGAAAGGCCCATCGGTAACCTTGACGGTTTCGCCGACGAAGAACGGTATTTCGTTTTCCTCCTCCATGGCGCTCATCTCGTCGACACGGCCCAGGATGCGCGCTACCTCCTGTGGACGGAGGGGCGTGGCGTGCATCGAGCGGCTGTCTTCTTTGGTGTCGCCGAGAAATCCCAGCACATTGGGAGTATTACGAATCAAAATAGGGATCTGTCCTACGAATGCAGCCTCCACGAGCACATAGCCCGGGTAGGAAACTTTCTCTTTGGAGACTTTCTTGCCGTTGCGGATCGTGTAGACCTTCTCGGTAGGGATCAGCACCTGGGAGATATAGTCTTCCAGATGGCTGTGGCGGATTTCGGCCTCGAGATACTCCTTGACCTTGTTCTCCTTCCCGCCGATCGCGCGAACGACATACCACTGTTTCTGAATCTCGCTCATCTTGCAACCGAAGTTTAACGACCGAGATTACCCAGCGTCTTGTAAATGGCACCCATCAGATTCTCGAACGAGAGGTCCATCGCCAGCACGACGAGTGCGAAGATGACCGAAGCCACCATCACGACCACCGTAGAACTCTGGAGCTGACGGAACGTGGGCCACGTTACCTTGTTTACAAGCTCGTTGTAGGATTCCTTAAAGTAGTTGAACATATCTTTCTTCTTTATTCTTTGGCAGGAGCAGAGAGATTCGAACTCCCATCAACGGTTTTGGAGACCGCTATTCTACCCTTGAACTATGCTCCTAAAGTGGGGCGGCGGTTTCGCGCCGCCCCGGAATTATCGATGTGAATTACTTCACGATCTTCAGAATCTGACCGGCACCTACCGTACGGCCGCCCTCGCGGATAGCGAAACGCAGACCCTCGTTCAATGCTACCGGGTAGATCAGCTTCACGGTGATGGTTACGTGGTCGCCGGGCATCACCATGTCGACGCCTGCGGGCAGGTGAACCTCACCCGTTACGTCCATCGTACGCAGGTA
>JAIDKM010000014.1 GCA_029051915.1 Alistipes sp.
ACTTGTGAATCAAAGCCAGCTTGTAGAGTTCGATGTTATGCGGAACAAATCCGAACATATCATCGATCATTCTGTAATACGCCTTGTCCCGGCCGAAGTTCCTCCGCAGAGGTCGCAGCAGAAAATCCAGCACGGCGGTCGGAACGAAGGGTTAGAACTTCCGGAAAATGACCGTTGCGTTATGACCGCCGAAACCGAACGTGTTGCTCAGGGCGCACTTCACTTCGCGGTGCTGCGGCTTGCCGAGCGTGAGGTTTAGTTTCGAGTCGATCTCCGGATCGAGGCTCGCGCAGTTGATGGTCGGGGGCACGATGCCCTTGGTGATGGCCATGATGCAGGCCAGGGCCTCGACGGCACCCGTAGCACCCAGCAGGTGGCCGGTCATCGACTTGGTCGAGGAGATGTTGGCGTCGTACACATGGTCGCCCAGCACGCCCTTGACGGCTTTCAGCTCGGCGATGTCGCCCAGCGGCGTCGACGTACCGTGGACGTTGACATAATCGATGTCCTCGGGTTTGATGCCGGCGTCCTTGATGGCGTCGCGCATCGACTTCATGGCACCTACGCCTTCGGGGTGGGGCGCCGTGAAGTGGTGGGCGTCGGCCGACTCGCCGCCGCCTACGAACTCGCAGTAGATCTTGGCACCGCGGGCTTTGGCGTGCTCCAGCTCCTCGAGAATCAGCGCGCCGGCACCCTCGCCGACCACGAAACCGTCGCGATCCTTATCGAAAGGACGCGAAGCGTGCTCGGGATCGTCGTTGCGCGTGGAGAGCGCCTGCATGGAGTTGAAACCGCCGACCGAGGGTTCGTTGACCGCAGCCTCGGAACCGCCCGTAACCATGACGTCGGCCTTGCCGTAACGAATGGCCTCCATGGCGGCGATCAGACCGTGGTTGGAAGAAGCGCAGGCCGACACGGTGCAGTAGTTCGGGCCCATGAAACCGTATTTCATGGAGATGAATCCTGCAGCGATGTCGGAGATCATGCGCGGAATGAAGAATGGGCTAAACCGAGGAGTCATACCCCCCTCGGCATAGCCCAGACATTCGTCGAAGAACGATTTGAGTCCTCCGATGCCCGAAGCCCAGATCACGCCTACGCGCTCGTTGTCGAGCTTGTCGAAATCGAATGCCGCGTCCTCGACGGCCTGCGTGGCCGCGATGAGGGCATACTGCGTAAAGAGGTCGTACTTGCGAACCTCCTTACGATCGAAA
>JAIDKM010000140.1 GCA_029051915.1 Alistipes sp.
GGCGGCGAACTCCTTGCGCTTGACGCCCTCGCGGACGGTAGCCATCTGAGGCCGGTGGTCGGGATTGACGATCGTGGCGATGATGTTGCCGCCGAAAGCGGGACGGATCTGATAAAGCAAATCGGAATACTCCTTGCCGCTCTTGGGATCCTTGTGATCGCCGATGACGAGCTGCGTACAATCGGCCGTCAGACCGCTATGCAGAGCCGACGAGACGCGCGGAGCGAAGTCGCGGCCGATGCAAGTAGCCCCGAACAAGACGATCTGCGGCTTCTCCTGCTCGATCAGACCGCACAACACGGCCGTATGGGGCAACGTACGGAACGGAGCGAAAGTTTTGTCGTCGGCGATCCAGACGGTATCGGCGCCGTACTTGGCCAACTCCTTCTCGATGCCGGCGAGGTTCTCGCCCAACACCACGGCGTCGAGACCGACGCCCAACGTAGAGGCCAGCTCGCGGCCCTTGGTCAACAATTCGAGACTCACGTCGGCGACCTTGCCCTCCTCGATCTCGATATAGACGAATATACTGTTCATAAGAAAAAACGCATTAACCGAGCGTGTGGCTCGCGATAAGTTCGACCATCAGTGAATTGATATCCTCGTCGGCAGCCGAAAGGCGCTTGGCCTCCTTGGCCTGGAAGACGACGTTCTCGATCTTCTTGACCTTCGTAGGCGAACCGGTGAGACCCAGCTGCTCGGGATCGGGGTCGACGTCGGCGGCCGAAAACTCGACGATCTGCAAATAAGGCTTGGCGGCGGCGCGCAAAGCAACCTCGGAATCGGGAGCGGCGGCGATCTCGGAAGAAGCGAGGGCGCACTTGAACTTCATGACCCGCTTGGCATTGCGCGGCCGGCACTCGGGAGCCGAAGCGTTGACGGTGATGACGGCGGGAACGGGGCACTCGACGACCTCGGTGCCGGAGCTGAGGCGCCGCTTGATGATGAGCGACTGCTCCTTGATTTCGACGATCTCCTCGGCATAGGTAACCTGCGGCAAGCCCAGTTTCTCGGCGACCTGCGGGCCGACCTGAGCCGTATCGCCGTCGATGGCCTGCCGGCCGGCGAAGATGACGTCGGGCCCGATCTTACGCAAAGCGCACGAAAGGGCGTAGGACGTAGCGAGCGTATCCGACCCGGCGAACTCGCGGCCGGAGAGAAGGTAACCCCCGTCGGCGCCGCGGAACATGGCGTCGCGGATGATGTCGGCGGCACGCTGCGGCCCCATAGTCAAGATATGCACCGTAGCGCCCTCGACGCGATCCTTCAACGAGAGAGCGACCTCCAGCGCATTGAGATCCTCGGGATTGAAAATGGCGGGCAGCGCGGCGCGGTTGACCGTCCCTTCGGGTGTCATCGCATCCTTACCCACGTTGCGGGTATCGGGCACCTGCTTGGCCAAGACAACGATTTTCAGTTGCTTTTTCATAATAGGTATTTAGGAATTAGTAATTGTTGCATTCAAGTCCATTCAAAGTTGTTCTCCGATCTTGTCGGATTCCTGTTCACCACCTTTTGATGGCAAAAGGTGGAACCAAAACCACCCGACGACTGCCTCGGTCTGCTCCGAAACGGTCTAACGCTGGCTGCGGGCGACTGGCGCGAATCTGCGAGCAGATCGTCCCCTCCGCCGGGCGCTTTTAGCCCGTTCCTGCGCCTGACGCCCTCGGCATCGTTCGGGAATCTTAAAAACTTTCAGAGAACGACACCGATTGTTAATTTCGGATGATGGTTTCGTCGCGGTCGGGGCCGACGGAGATGATTCGCACGGGAACGCCCGTTTCGCGCTCGATGAACTCGACGTAACGGCGGAAAGCGGCGGGGAACTCGTCGTAAGACCGGCATCCGCGCAAATCGCACTTCCACCCCTCGAAGTCGGTATAGAGGGGCTTCAGGTCGCCGTCGATGCTATACGGGAACTCGGAAGTACGGGAACCGTCGATCTCATAGGCGGTGGCGACGCGGATCGTGTCGAAGTCGTTCATGACGTCGGACTTCATCATGATGAGCTGCGTAACGCCGTTAATCATGATGGAATATTTCAAAGCGACGAGGTCGAGCCACCCGCAACGCCGCTTCCGCCCGGTAACGGCGCCGAACTCATGGCCGATGCTGCAAAGCCGGTCGCCCGTCTGATCGAAGAGCTCCGTAGGGAACGGCCCGGCGCCGACGCGCGTGCAATAAGCCTTGAAGATACCGTAGACCTCGCCGATGCGGTTGGGAGCGATGCCGAGACCGGTGCAGACGCCGGCGCAGACGGTATTGGACGAGGTAACGAAGGGATAAGAACCGAAGTCGACGTCGAGCAACGTGCCCTGTGCACCCTCGGCCAAAACGCTCCGGCCCTCGGCGAGGGAATCGTTGATGAAGTACTCGCTGTCGACAAACCAGAAGCGCTTGAGAAACTCGACGGCCTCGAACCACTGCCGTTCGAGCTCGGCGATGTCGTACTGGAATCCGAGGCTCTGCAAGATGCTCTCGTGGCGCGCTTTGGCGCGGGGGTAGATCTCCGGAAAATCGGGGCTCAGAAGATCGCCGACGCGCATGCCGTTGCGGCTGACCTTGTCAGTATAGGTAGGGCCGATGCCCTTGCCTGTGGTGCCGATCTTCCCGCTGCCCTTAGCGGCCTCGTAAGCGGCGTCGAGCATGCGGTGAGTAGGCAAGATGAGGTGCGCCTTCTTGGAGATGAAAAGCTGCCGGGTGAGGTCGTGGCCGCTTTTGGCCAACTCCTCGGCCTCGGCCCGGAACAAAATGGCGTCGATGACCACGCCGTTGCCTATGATATTGGTTTTACCGCCCTGGAAGATACCCGAAGGAATCGACCGGAGCACGTATTTCTCGCCGCAGAACTCCAGCGTATGGCCGGCATTGGGCCCCCCCTGGAAGCGGGCCACGACATCGTAACGGGGCGTGAGCACATCCACGACCTTGCCTTTCCCCTCGTCGCCCCACTGCAACCCGAGGATCACGTCGACTTTTTTCATTATGACCTTAACTTATTTTGGCGCAAAAGACGTTTTTTGCATCCAAAGATAAGAAATTTTATCCGAAAAAAGCAACTTCCGGAGAGAAGATTCTCGTAGAAAAGCGAATCGCGGAAAAACCGCCCGATATTGAAAAAAGCAGCCTGCAGATGCTGGACGCAGCGCACGGTGAAACCGTAAGCACGAGGATTGCCGTTGAGCGGGTTCATGTTACCCGAGTCAAAGCGCAAGTGGCTCACATTGCTATTCCCTGCAGCGTAGGGAGAAGCAGACCAGTAACCACCGTACGTGCCGACACCCGCCAGGGCTCCCGACGGGTAATTGCGGTAGCCCGATGCAGCCTTATGAGCAATCGCTGGAATGGATGGCAGGAAGAGAGGCCTCCCGACAAACTGAAATGCACAACTGACGATGCCGGAATTTGCATCGTGAGCGGACTGCTGAATCTGCGGCCGCGCTGGCGGGAACCCAAATATTCCCCGCCACTCCGGGCCGAAGCTGCTTGGCAAACGAAAAAAAGGGAAGATCAGAGATCGTCGTCGGAGCCGTCGCCCGACTCGGAACCGTCGTCCTGGATCTCGTCGGCGCCCTTGATCTCGTCGTCGTAATAATCCTTCTCGTCCTCCTCCTGGGAGTTGTCGTCGATCTTGACGTCGATCTTGACCAGATAAGCCACCTCGGCCGTATCAAAAGGAACGGCGTAGAAAAAGTCGCCGTTGGGCTTGTCGACGCGCATCATGGCGTCGGTGAATCCTGTCGGATATTTCTCCTTCAAAGCCTCCTGCAACTCGGGGCTGAGATTACGATAACTTGTTACGATATGCTTCTTCACCATAATCTGTCGGTAGTAGTGTTTGAAAATTTTCTGCAAGTATAAACAAAATTTGCGTACAGCAGTACATCCGTATTTTTTTTTTGCATTTTTTTTGATTTTAATGGCTCTTACGAACAAATTACGTACCTTTACACATCCTATCCCCCTCGCGCGGGGAGATAACGACAGAAGATTTTGCCTACACACCTTGAGTATATGGACCGCGTAAGGATCGAGGAGTTGCGCCGGCAACTCGAATATCACAACCGCAGATACTACGTCGACAATGCACCCGAAATCCCGGACTACGAATTCGACGCCCTGATGCGCGAACTCCAGGAACTCGAACGCCGACACCCCGAACACGCAGACCCCAACTCGCCGACGCAACGTGTGGGCAGCGACCTGACGGCCGAATTCGAGACCGTACGCCACCGCTACCCCATGCTCTCGCTGGGAAACACCTACTCGCTCGAAGAACTCCACGAATTCCTGGAACGCATCGAACGCGAAGCCGGCGAGACGGAGTATGTCTGCGAACTGAAATTCGACGGCACGGCGATCTCGCTGACCTACGAAAACGGCGAACTGCTGCGTGCCGTAACGCGCGGAGACGGTGTGGCGGGAGACGACGTAACGGCCAACGTCCGCACGATCCGCACGGTACCGCTCCGCCTGCAAGGCACGGGATGGCCGTCCTATTTTGAAATCCGGGGCGAAGTGCTGATGCCCTATGCGTCGTTCGACAAGATCAACGCCGAACGCGAAGCGGCGGGAGAGACCCTTTTCGCCAATCCCCGCAATGCAGCGGCCGGCACGCTCAAACAACAATCGTCGGCCGTGGTGGCGCGGCGCGGACTGGACTGCACGCTCTATCAACTATCGGGCGACGACCTCCCGTTCGCGACCCACTGGGCGAGCCTGCAGAAAGCCCGCGAATGGGGATTCAAGATCTCGGAACATGCCCGCATCTGCCGCACGACGGCCGAAGTGGACGCCTTCATCGCCCACTGGGACGAAGCGCGGCGCGAACTACCGGTGCCGACGGACGGAGTAGTCATCAAAGTGAACGACTTTGCGGAACGTCGCCGGATCGGATTCACGTCCAAAGCCCCGAAGTGGGCCGTAGCCTACAAGTTCAAGGCGGAACAAGCGCTGACGCGTCTGCTGAGCGTAGACTTTCAAGTAGGCCGCACGGGAGCGATAACGCCGGTGGCGAATCTTGACCCGGTGCAACTGGCGGGCACGACCGTACGCCGGGCGACGCTCCACAATGCGGAACAGATGGCGCTGCTGGACATTCGCCCGGGCGACATGGTATATGTGGAAAAAGGCGGCGAGATCATCCCCAAGATCACGGGAGTGGAACTTGCCGAACGCCCGGCCGACAGCCGCCCGTTCGAATACATAACGACCTGCCCCGAATGCGGCACGCCCCTGGTGCGATACGAAGGCGAAGCGAAACACTACTGCCCCAATCAAAGCGGATGCCGCCCCCAGATCATCGGCCGCATCATCCATTTCATCCGCCGCAAGGCGATGGACATCGAAGGACTGGGCGAAGAGACCGTGGAACTGCTCTACGAAAACGGCCTGCTGCACGACCTGTCGGATCTATACGACCTGAAAGCCCCGCAGCTGGCGCCGCTGCCCCGTCTGGGCGAAAAATCGGCGGAAAACATCGTACGCTCGATCGCGGCGTCGCGGGAAGTGCCCTTTCATCGGGTGCTGTTCGGACTGGGAATCCGCTTCGTAGGCGAGACGACGGCGAAATATCTTGCCGAACATTTCCGCTCGCTGGATGCTGTGATGGCTGCCACGCGCGAAGAACTGGAAGAAGCGGACGAAGTAGGCGCGAAGATCGCCGAAGCGATCGCGGACTACTTCGACGATGCGGAAAACCTGCGGATCATCGGCCGCCTGCGCGAAGCGGGCGTACGTCTGGAAGCGGAAGAACGCCAGCGCGCCTCGGAGACGCTGGCGGGAAAGGCCTTCGTGATCTCGGGCAAGTTTCGGACGCACAGCCGCGACGAACTCAAAGAACTGATCGAACTGCACGGAGGACGCAATCTGGCGGCCGTATCGGCCAACGTGGACTACATCGTGGCGGGCGAAAACATGGGCCCGGCGAAGCTGAAGAAAGCCGAGAAATTGGGAGTAAAAATCATCTCGGAAGAAGAATTCATGGCCCTGATAACAGGCGAAACGCCCCCGAAAGAAGAACCGAAACAAGGGAAGTTGTTTTAAATACAGAGAGTTATGCTACGACACAAACTTGCAGGAGTGGGAGTTGCGATGATAACCCCGTTCACGGCCGAAGGCCGGGTAGACTACGACGCGCTGGGCCGCATGGTGGATCATGTGATCGAAGGAGGCGTGGACTACATCGTGGCCCTCGGCACGACGGCCGAGACCCCGACCCTCTACATGCCCGAACGGGCCGTCATCACGATGTACATAGCCAACCACATAGCCGGCCGGGTACCGCTGGTGATCGGCTGCGGCGGAAACTCGACGTCGGAAGTGCTGGATCAACTGCGCGAATTCGACCTGCGGGGTGCCGACGCCATTCTGAGCGTAACGCCCTACTACAACAAACCCTCGCAAGAAGGACTCTACCAACATTTCCGCACGGTGGCCGAACACTCGCCCCTGCCGGTGATCCTCTACAACATACCGGGCCGTGCGGGTGTGAACATGACGGCCGAGACGACGCTGCGCTGCGCCCGCGATCTGGACAACGTGATCGGCATCAAGGAAGCGTCGGGCGACATCGCCCAGATCGAAAAGATCATAGCCGAACGCCCGTCCGACTTTCTGGTACTCTCGGGCGACGACGGCATGGTGCTGCAAGTGATGCAACGCGGCGGAGACGGCGTGATCTCGGTGGCGGCGAACGCTTTCCCGGAACGTTTCATGCGCTGTGTGAACCACGCGAAAGCGGGCGACTACGCCCGGGCCGAAGCGGAATATGCGGCGCTGGACGAAGCGGTGAAGGCGCTCTTTGCGGAAGGGAATCCTACGGGCGTGAAGTGCGCGCTTTCGGTGATGGGCAAGATCGGCCCGACGATGCGCCTGCCGCTGGTGGAAGGATCCGAAGCCCTGCGCGAACGCTTCCGAAAACTGATCGCGGAATACGATTTGCGATAGAAAAAGCGTTAGCACGTAAAACGCACCGGAATGAAACGACTCCTCAACCTGCTATGGCTCCTGCCGACGCTGGCCGCGGCGCAGGCACCCGTGGAAGAAGACATCGTGGCCAAGACGCTGGACACCTCGTCGCCCTACTACCATACGGGGCTGATGATGCGCTACAATGCGGGCGACCCGACGATGACGGACACCGACTACCACTATTTATACTATGGCTACGCCTACCAAGACGAATACAAACCGCTGGAAACGAACCTGGCGCTGGACAAACTCCTGCTGCTGGCATCGGCCATAAACCCGGAAGAACCGCAGCGGGAGACACTGGAAGCGGTGATCTCGGCGGGAACGGACGCCCTGCGCCGGGATCCGTTCAGTCCGAAAGTGCTGAACCTGATGGCCTATGCCTACGACATGCTGGGCGACAAGGAACAAGCGGCGGCCTATGCGCGCCGCATGAACGGAGTACTCCGCACGATCCTGGCCTCGGGAGACGGCCTGACGCAAAAGACGCCCCGCCACGTACTGATGTTCGACCATGCGCTCGACGCGATGGACGTGGAAGGGTTCTCCTACGGCAAAGCCCGTGTGATAAGCCGCACGGTGGAATATATTCCCCTGCTGACGCCCTACACGGTAGAAGGCAAGAAACGCCGGGGACTCTACTTTGATTTCGGCCGGGTATACTGGAACAAACCAGAAGGCTACACATACAAACGTGATCGCACATGGCAATTCAACAACCTCAAACCCCGAGAATACAAATGATCCGACGCCTTGCATCGCTGCTGGTGCTGCTACTGGCGCTCCTGCCGACGGCCTGCGAGAGAGAAAACCCGACCCGAATCACGCTCTCGCAAGCCGAAGTACTGCTTAACGGCGAAGAAGGAGCCCGGACGACCTGCCGCATCACGGCGACGGGCCCCTGGACGCTGACGATCGCGGGCGAAGATTTCGAAGCCGCCCCCCTTTCCGGAAATGCCGGAGAGACGCAACTGACGATAGTGAGCACGAGCGAAAACCGGGAAGAACAACGCCGGACGCTGGGAGAGATCGTGCTCCACCCGAACGCGGCGGTCGACCTGCAACGCATCGAAGTACGGCAACGTCCGGCGACGGCGCCCCGGAGCTTCTTTTTCTTCTTCATAGGCACCGATCTCCAGAGATTCTTCACCAAGAATCTGCAAGATGCCGTGAGTGCCATAGATGCCGCGACACCCGGAGACGGCCGAATAGCTGCGTTCCGCTACAACGCGACCGACAAGGTATGGGAAATAGCCGAACTGCACTACGACCCGGCGCTGGAAACAGGCGCGATAACGACGGTGGAACAATTCGAAGGGATCGACCGCACAGACCCGGCGTTCATCACCGAAATCATCGAGAAGATGAAAACGCACTTCCCGGCGAGGGAATACGGCCTGGCATTCGGAGGCCATGGCACGGGCTGGCTCCCGATAGGAAGCGTCCTGTCGAGAACCCGTCTCTACGCCGGAGGAAACTACCCTGTTACCCGCTACTATGGAGAACCGGGCTCGCAGTTCGAAGTGGAAGAAATAGCCGGCAGCCTGGCGGCGACGGGCATGATGTTCGACTACCTGTGCTTCGACGACTGCTTCATGTCGAACATCGAGACGCTTTACACCCTGCGTGCGAACGCCCGCTACATTGTAGCCT
>JAIDKM010000141.1 GCA_029051915.1 Alistipes sp.
TGTTTGAAATCACTCTCCGAAGAGAGTGGGAAAACTTTAGCTGCTCAAATACTTCAAAGAACGCTGCTCGATATATTACTATAAAGAACAATTTCTTGCTTTCGT
Organism: Alistipes sp.; assembly: GCA_029051915.1. Taxonomy (GTDB): domain Bacteria; phylum Bacteroidota; class Bacteroidia; order Bacteroidales; family Rikenellaceae; genus Alistipes. Next base: position 106 of record JAIDKM010000141.1, read on the forward strand.
TCTGCGGTTCCGGCTCATCGCCGTCCCCGACTCCGTCCGCCGTTTTTTCATAGCGGAAAGTGGTGCAAAGGTAAGAACCTTTTTTGAAACCACCAAATCTTTTCGGAAGATTTTTCAGAAATTTTTCAGAACCTGTCGCTGCTTCGCTTCCGACCGGAGCGGCCTTGTTCGAAGCGGGTGCAAAGGTAGTTCAAATTTCGATAACTCCAAAAAATTCGGAACCTTTTTTCAAAACTTTTTTCAGAACCTTCGTCGCTTCGGAGGGTTGCTTTCTCTCTCGAAGCGGGTGCAAAGATAAGGGTTTCGGAATGTTATTTCCAAATATTTTCCGCACTTTTTTGCATCATTTTTTCGTTGTTTTCGACACCCGGCTATAAGTCAGTAAGTTAGTTGTGAAAATTTTTTAATATATTTGCAGCGTGCAACCGGGCCGAACTGCGGTCTGCTCCGCTTCGTCGGCCGGCAAGCCACAAGATGGCTCGGCCAAAAATTCGGACACAAGCTATTAATATACGTAAACCGACGATCGATGCTATGCGAAAATTATTATTATATATAGGTATTCCCTGTACCCTGCTCGCATGCGCACGCAGCGAGCAGCCGCTTCGTTCGGGCGACCTGTTGTTCCAGGTCGGCCGCGAGTCGGCCATGAGCGGCGCCATCACGGCCGCCACAGGCAAAGACTGCGAGTTCAAATTCACCCACGTCGGCATCGCCGTCATCGGCGACCGGACCGATTCCGTGTTGGAGGCCACTTCCGGCGGCGTGCGCATGACAGCCCTGAACGAGTTTCTCGGAAAATCGGCCCGTACGAAAGACCGGCCGTTGGTCATCGCCATGCGTCTCAAAGACACAACGGGCGTCGCAGCATCCCTTCGCCGCGCCCGGTCGTTCCTCGGCCAGCCTTACGATTACTCCTATCGTCCCGACAACGGACGCATGTATTGCAGCGAGTTGGTGTGGGAAAGCTACCTCACCCTTGCTGGAGAGCGTATCTTCCCCGCTCGGCCCATGAACTTCCGCGCCGCCGACGGCTCGATGCCGGTTTTTTGGGTCGAATTGTTCGAAAAGCTGGGCGAGGAGATCCCGGAGGGCGTCCCCGGCACCAACCCCAACGACATGGCTCGCGACTCCGTTCTGACCGAGATCTTCCGGTGGTTCTGACACTCCCTCGCTCGCCCGCAACCGCCTCGATCCGTTCCGTCTCCGCTCATCCGCAAACTCGTCGGATAGCTCCTGCCGCTCTCTCGCTGCCAGGGCTCCGACTGCCCCGAGCTGTTCAGACGATCCGTTCGACCGTGATGTCCGGCGCCTCACGCAGCAGGTCGACGAATTCGTTCTCTTCGGCCGCTCCTTTGGCTCGAATCATCAGCGTCGCCCGGTAAATCGTCGTCGCGCCCATGCGGCCGGCTTCCACTTCATAGGAGATCACCGTATATTTCGAGGTTCGAAGACGGGCGAACATGGCTTCGACGGCTTCTCGGTGCGGCGACGAATAGACAATCAGGGTACGTTTGCGGCCCAGTCCGCCAAAAAACAGGGTCAGCGCCTCCAGCCCGAAAAGCGTCAGCAGCGTGGCCGCTCCTGCCAGAAGATACATGTGAGCCCCCGCCGCCAGACCGATTCCGGCCGTGGCCCACAGGCTCGCCGCCGTCGTCAGTCCGCGCACCAGTTGGCGGTGCAGAATGATCGTTCCCGCTCCGATGAAACCGATGCCGCTCACCACTTGGGCTGCAATGCGCCCCGGGTCGAATCGCACGTCTCCATGTTGTTCCAGCAGGTCGCCGAAACCGTATTGCGATACGATCATCATCAGCGCACTGCCCAGCGCCACCAGAAAATGGGTTCGGAAACCCGCATCTTTCACTCTGTATTCGCGGTCAAGTCCGATAATCGTGCCGCACAGCCCCGCTACACAGAGCCTCCAAACAAAATTCCATTCCATAACTATTCGCTTTCGCGCAGGTTTTCTCGCCTCGGGATAGCCCGAGCGAACTCGCGTTCTCCGCTCGGCTTATCGAAAACGTTCACTTTCGCGCAGGTTTTCTCGCCTCGGGATAGCCCGAGCGAACTCGCGTTCTCCGCTCGGCTTATCGAAAACGTTCAC
>JAIDKM010000142.1 GCA_029051915.1 Alistipes sp.
CGACCAGCTCTTCTATTGTAACCAGCGCGGCCTCTCGACCGAGGATGCCGTGGGCCTGATCGTCAACGGCTATGCCCGCGAGGTGCTGGCCAAGCTGCCTATGGAATTTGCCGTGGAGGCGCAGAAACTGCTGGCGCTCAGCCTGGAGGGCAGCGTCGGATAAAACGATAAATAATAGAACAAGATATGTTGAGTGTTAAAAATCTGCATGCGTCGGTCGACGGCAAGGAGATTCTTCGGGGCATCGACCTCGAAGTGAAAGCCGGCGAAGTGCATGCCATCATGGGCCCCAACGGATCGGGCAAGTCTACTTTGGCTTCGGTGTTGGCCGGCAACGAGAAGTTCACGGTTACCGAGGGTTCCGCTACGTTCGAGGGGCACGACCTGCTTTCGATGCCCATCGAGGATCGGGCTCGTTCGGGGTTGTTTCTCGGGTTCCAGTACCCCGTCGAGATTCCCGGCGTTACGATGGCCAACTTCATGAAGCTCGCCGTCAACGAGCAGCGCAAGTTCCGCGGCGAGGAACCTTTGTCGGCTGCGGAGTTCCTCAAGTTGATGCGCGAAAAGAGTGCTGTTGTCGAGCTCGATCCCAAACTCACGTCGCGGGCCGTCAACGAGGGGTTCTCGGGCGGCGAGAAGAAGAAGAACGAGATCTTCCAGATGGCTATGCTCGACCCGAAGCTCGCCATTCTCGACGAGACCGATTCGGGACTCGACATCGACGCCCTGCGTATCGTCGCCACGGGCGTTACCAAGTTGCATACGCCGCAGAACGCTACGGTAGTCATCACGCACTACCAGCGTCTGCTCGACTACATCGTCCCCGACGTGGTGCATGTCCTTTACAAGGGCCGTATCATCCATACCGGCGACAAGACGCTGGCCCTCAAGCTCGAAAAGGAGGGTTACGACTGGTTGATTAACGATTATAAAGAATAATGTCCGCCTTTTCCGAGATAATCCGCACCTTCCGGAGCGTCGGGAGCGAAACGTTCAGAGTCGCGAATGCCGAGGCACAGCCGTTCGTCTCCGTCGATCCTCGGAAGTTGCGCGTCGAAGTCGCTGCCGGGGCTTCGCTTCGGCTCCTCGTCGTGCATGAAAAGCCCGTTGCTTCGGCGCTCTCGTTTCTGTTGGAGCGCGGTGCCCGGCTGGAGTTCACCCAGATCTTTCTGAGCGAAGCCTTTTCCGAGGTTCGGATGGCGCAGGCGGCCGAAAGTTCGTGTTGTTCTACGGTCGTGCAGCTCGCGAGCGCCAATGCGTCGTATCGCATCGATCTTGACGGCGCGTATGCCGGCAGTTCGTTGGGCGGATTGTTCCTGGCCGCAGAGGAGGAGCATTGCGTCATGGAGCTGCGTACCGGACATAACGTTCCCGATTGTACCAGCGATTCGTTGGTCAAGGGAATCGCCGGCGGTCGGGCCGTGGGCGAGTTCCGGGGCTTGGTTTACGTGGCTCCCGATGCCCAGCGTACCGATGCCCGGCAGCAGAGCCGCAACATTTTGTTGAGCGAGACGGCGCGCATCGTTACGAAGCCTCAGCTCGAAATCTATGCCGATGATGTCAAGTGTTCGCACGGCGCTACGGTGGGGCAGATGGATGCCGAGGCCGTGCTTTACATGCGGCAGCGCGGTCTGAGCCTCGCGCAAGCCCGGCGCTTGCAGATCGAGGGTTTCGCCGGCGACGTCGTGCGTCGTTGCGGCATCGAGGAGTTGGGCGAGGCTTTGATGACGGCCGTCGCCCGTAAAATGGAGAATATGTAAGATGTTCGATGTCGATCAAATCCGCGGGGAGTTTCCCGTCCTCTCCGGCACCGTCTACGGCAAGCCGCTCGTCTATTTGGACAGCGGCGCCACGGCACAGAAACCGTTGGCCGTGATCGAGACCGTCGATCGGTTGCACCGCGAGCAGAACGCCAGCATACATCGGGGCGTACATCTTCTTTCGGAGGAGATGACCGAGCGTTACGAAGAATCCCGGGCCCGAATCGCGGCATGGATCGGGGCTGCCGGAAAGGAGGAGGTCATCTTCACGGCCGGTGCTACCGCGTCGCTCAATACGGTGGCTTATGCGTGGGGCGACCGCTTCGTCGGCGCCGGCGACAACATCGTCGTCAGCGAAATGGAGCATCACTCCAACATCGTCCCGTGGCAGTTGCTCGCCGAGCGGCGGGATGCCGAAATCCGCGTTCTTCCGTTCGATGATGCCGGTCGCTTGCGCACCGAATTGCTCGGAGAACTCCTCGACGAGCGTACACGTGTCGTTGCCGTTACGCAGGCTTCCAATACGCTCGGCACACGGCCCGAGTTGCGGCCGATCGCCGATGCGGCGCATGCCGTCGGCGCCGTGTTCGTGGTCGACGGATGCCAGGGTGCTGTGCATGGCGGTGTGGATGTCCATGCGGCCGATTGCGATTTCTACGCTTTTTCGGGCCACAAGCTCTACGGCCCTACCGGTATCGGCGTCCTCTACGGTAAGCGGGTCTTGCTCGATGCGATGCCTCCTTTTTTGGGCGGTGGCGACATGGTCGACCGCGTTTCTTTTGCCCGGACGACCTATGCTCCCGTGCCCCTGAAGTTCGAGGCCGGAACGGCCAATTTCATCGGAGCCATCGGGTTGGGCGAGGCCGTGAAGTTCCTACAGCGTTTCGATCCCGCCGAAATCGAGGCCCATGAAACCGCTTTGTTGCGGCATGCCGAGACGCGTCTCGGCGAAATCGACGGTTTGCGCATCTACGGTCGGACACCCGGCAAGTGTGCGATCCTCTCGTTCAATGTCGAGGGGGTGCACCCCTATGATATAGGTATGATCCTCGATAAGCTCGGTATCGCCGTCCGCACCGGACAACATTGCGCCGAGCCGGTGATGACCCATTACGGCGTCGCGGGCATGTGCCGCGCTTCGCTGGCTTTGTACAATACCCTCGCCGAGGTCGATGCGTTGGCCGACGGTGTGCGGCGTGCCGTCAGGATGCTGCGCCAATAATATAATGAAGAAGCCCATGTTTATCGTTCTCGAAGGATTGGATGGCGCCGGCAAGTCTACGCAGATCGCTTTGCTGCGCGACTTTTTCGCCCGACAGGGGATCGGAAGCGAGTATGTCCATTTCCCGCGTTTCGACGCGCCGGTCTACGGCGAGTTGATCGCCCGTTTTTTGCGGGGCGAGTTCGGCGGGGTCGACCAGGTCGATCCCTATCTCGTCGCCTTGCTCTTCGCCGGCGACCGGGCCGATGCTGCTCCGCAGATCCGGCAGTGGATTTCGGAGGGGAAGGCCGTGATTCTCGACCGCTACGTCTATTCCAATGTCGGTTACCAGTGTGCCAAGTTGCCTGAGGGCGAGCAGCGCCGACAGCTGGCGCGGTGGATCCTCGATCTCGAGTTCGGCCATAACGGACTGCCTCGTCCCGATCTGTCGCTCTTCCTCGATGTCCCTTTTTCGTTTACCGAACATAAGCTCACTGCGGTACGCGAGGGCGACGACCGCAGTTACCTGCACGGTGCCGAGGACATCCATGAGTCGTCGCTCGCTTTGCAGCGTAGCGTCCGCGAGGTCTACCTCGACGCGGCGACGCTCGATCCGCATCTGCAAATCGTCGACTGCAGCGATGCCCGGGGCGGTATGGAGACGCCCGAAGTCATCTTCTCGCGAATCCGCGAATTGTTGAACCCTCTGATCGAATCCGATGCGAAGTAGCCGAATATTCAAGTTCATAGCCCATGTCTGCCGATTGTTGTTGGCCTGCACGTTCGTCGTGTCGGGTTTCACCAAATCGGTCGATCCGTGGGGTACGGCCCTCAAGGTCAACGAGTACCTCTCGATCTACGGCATGGAGTATCTCCAGGGCGCCAGCATGGCTTTTTCGATCTGGTTGTGCGGCGCCGAGTTGATGATGGGGTGCATGTTGCTTTTCAAGGTGCGGATCCGTCTCATCTCGATCTTCGCCCTCTTGTCGATGGTTTTCTTCACCGTGCTCACCTTCCTCAGCGCTACGTTGATTCCCGTCGAGGATTGCGGTTGTTTCGGTGAGGCGCTGAAGTTGAGTCCGTGGCAGACTTTTTTCAAGAATCTGGCTCTATTGCCGATGGCCGTAGTCGTCTGGTGGCGTTATCGTCCCGATAAGATCTTCGCGTTCAATGCCGCGGAGATCGCGCTGACTTGTACTTTCTTCGTCGTCTCGATGTATCTGGGGTATTATTGTTACCGCCATCTGCCCCTGGTGGATTTCTTGCCTTACAAGGTCGGGGTGAATATCCGTGAGGCGATGGAGGCTGCGGAGAACGACTCCCTCATGACCGAGACGGTTCTCGTCTGCCGCAATCGCAAAACGGGCCGCTTGCGCGAATTCTCGCTCGACGATACCGCCTGGCAGGATGCCGACAAATGGGAGTGGGTGGATACCCGTACTTCGGAGGAGCCCGATGCCGTGCGGTTGATGATCGGCGAGTTCGCCTTGTACGATTCCGACGGCAACGCGACGGAACGTGTATTGGCTACTCCGGGGCGGTTGTATATGTTGTGCATCACGCAGTTCGATCGTTTGCCGCGGCGTTGCTGGCAGCGTATGGAGCAGTTGGTCGCGACGGTCGTCGCCGAGGGGGCCGAGGTCGTCTGCCTGACTCCCGATCCGTTGTACGGCGAGGATTGGCGCATGTTCGGCGACGTGCCGGTTCATTGTTACAACATCGACGCTTCGACCATGAAAACCTTGCTTCGCGCCCGCAACGGGCTGGTCGTGCTGGACGACGGAACCGTCTCGGCTAAAATGAATTGTCGGGATATTCGTCCGTAGAGGCGCAGGGCTGCATATGGTATGAAAGTTGACTTCGGCTTGCGAAGTCAACTTTTTTCGTATGCGCTTTCCCTTCGTCCCGTTTCTCTTGTTGGTATTCGGCGGTTGTCATCCCCGACCCGCCGAGCCTGCCGCCGTGCGTCCCGTCAAGGTCGTCGAGGCTTCCGGTGCCGGGTTCATCCGTAAGGATTTCGCCGGCATGGCTACCCCCGACGATGCCGTTACGCTCGCTTTCAAGCTCTCGGGACAGGTTGCCGACATTCCCGTTGCGCAGGGCGAGCGCGTGGCTCGCGGTGCCTTGTTGGCCGAGTTGAATCCCCGCGACGTCGAGTTGCAGGTCTCGGCCACACGTTCCGCATTCGAGGAGGCACGGTCGCAGCAGCAGCGTATGGAGCGGTTGTTGGCTCACGAGGCCGTTTCGCGGCAGGAAGCCGAAGCGGCGCAGACTCGTTTCGTCCAGGCTCGTTCGATTTATGAAAATGCGCTCGATTTATTGAAGGATACGCGGCTCCGGGCTCCGTTTCCCGGGGTGATCGAAGCCACCTACGTGGACAGTTATCAGCAGGTGCAGGCCGGACAGGCCATCTTGCGGCTGGTCGGCCCGCATACCACGACCGTTAAGTTCACGATGCCCGAACGGGGGCTTTCGTCGTTGGCCGATACCTCTACCCGCTTCGAGGTCGAGTTCGACAATTATCGCGGCGTGCGCTTCGCCGCACAGCTCAAGGATTATGCCCGTACGTCGTCCGATGCGTCGGGCTTTCCCGTTTCATTGCGACTCTCCGATGTCGACACCGTGCGTTACGACATATCGCCCGGCATGTCGTGTACCGTTACCATGTTTTCGGCCGATCCCGTTCCCGATGCCGTTTCGCTTCCTTTGTCCGCCATATACGCCCCGACCGGGGGCGGTACCTACGTCTGGATCGTGGGGCCCGACAACCGGGTCGCGTTGCATGAGGTAACGCTCGGCGAACTCTTCGGCAGCGATCGCGTCGTGGTCGACAGCGGCGTTTCGCCGGGCGACCGGGTCGTTACGGCAGGCGTCTATCGCTTGCAGCCGGACGAGGAGGTGCGGATCTTACAATGACGCGGCCATGACACTCTCCGAATATTCGTTGCGCAACGCGAAAGTCATCTGGTTCTTCCTGTTCATCTTGTTGGCGGGCGGCGCGGCCGGATTCGCCACATTGGGTAAGAAAGAGGATTCGGTCTTCGTCATCAAAAGCGCGTCGCTCGTCTGTTCCTATCCCGGCGCCGCACCGCAGGAGGTCGAATCGCTCATCACCGAGCCTATCGAGCGCGAGGTGCAGGCGATGCGCAATATCTACAAAGTTACGTCCGAATCCTCCTACGGACTTTCGAAAATTCTCGTCGAACTGGATCCGGCAACTTCCGCACGCGATATTCCCCAGCTGTGGGACGAATTGCGGCGCAAGGCGCTCGATATCCAGCCCCGACTGCCCGAGGGCGCTTCTCCGATCTCCGTGGCCGATGATTTCGGCGACGTCTACGGCATCTATTACGGGCTCTCGGTCGATGCCGGCTTTTCGTGGAGCGAGTTGCGCGAGTGGGCGCAGCGGCTCAAAACGCTTCTCGTAACCGTTCCGGGTGTTCAGAAAGTCTCATTGTTCGGCGAGCAGACTCCCGTTGTGAACGTCTACGTCAGCATGGCGTCGCTCGCCAATTTCTCGATCCGGCCCGAGACGATCGTCTCCACGATCCGGCAGCAGAATGCCGTGGTCAGCAGCGGCGAGAAACAGGCCGGGGCGCTCGAAATCCAGATCCTCGAAGAGGGCGCTTACCGCAGTCTTGATGACATCGCTGGACAGCTGTTGATCTCCTCGACCGGCCAGCAGTACCGTTTGGGCGATATTGCACGCGTGGTTCAGGGATACGCCGAGCCGCCGCAGACGCTGATGCGCGTTGACGGTCGCCGTGCCGTGGGGATCGGCATCTCCACTGAGGCGCAGGCCGACGTCGTACGTACCGGCGACCGGATCGCCCGAGTGCTTGCGGCCGAAACTGCCCGCATGCCCGTGGGCATGGAGCTCACGGTGCTCTATCCCGAAAATCGCATCGCTCGCGAGGCGAATGCTACGTTCGTGTTGAACCTTGCCGAATCCGTTGCCATCGTCGTCGCCATCATCATGCTCGTCATGGGCTTCCGTGCCGGGGTGTTGATCGGCACTTCGCTGCTCTTTTCGATCGGCGGTACGTTGTTGCTGATGCAGATTCTCGGCGAGGGGCTCACCCGTACTTCGTTGGCCGGTTTCATCATCGCAATGGGCAGGCTCGTCGACAACGCCCTCGTCGTTACGGACAATGCCCGGCAGGCCATGTTGCGGGGCATCGATCGTCGTCAGGCCGTCATCGAGGGGGCCGATGCTCCGCGTTGGAGCTTGCTGGGTGCCACGTTGATCGCCGTCTTCTCGTTCCTGCCGTTGTACCTCGCTCCTTCTTCCGTCGCCGAGATCGTCCGGCCGTTGTTCGTCGTGCTGGCTTTGTCGCTGTTGCTCAGCTGGGTGCTGGCTCTGACACAGACTCCTTTGTTCGGCAGTTTCATGCTCCGCGTGAAATCCCGGAAGAAAGATCCCTATGATACCCGGTTCTATCGCCTTTTCGACCGGCTGTTGGCGCGGTTGCTGCGTTGGCGGTGGGGCGTTATCATTGGGGTCGTCGTTCTTTTCGTCGCGTCGCTCGTCATCATGGGGCGGATGCCTCAGAATTTCTTTCCGGCGCTCGACAAACCTTATTTCCGGGCCGACGTCCTGTTGCCCGAGGGCTTCAACATCCGTGAAACCGAGCGGAACCTGCGACGCATGGAGGCGTGGCTCGCCGAGCAGCCCGAGGTGAAGTGCGTCTCGGTTACGTTGGGCGCCACGCCGCCGCGTTATTATCTGGCCAGCAGCAGCGTCTCTCTGCGGCCCAACTTCGGCAATATCCTTGTCGAGCTCCACGACAAGCGGCAGACTGCCGCGGTCGAGGAGCGTTTCGACGCCTACGTCGCGGCCGAGTTTCCCGACGTCTGGCTTCGGTCTTCGCTTTTCAAGCTCTCGCCCGTACCCGATGCCGCCATCGAATTCGGGTTCATCGGCGACAACATCGATACCCTCTGCCGGTTGACGGAAGCCGCCGAGCGGATCATGTGGCGTACGCCCGGCACTACGCGCATCCGCAACAGCTGGGGCAATCGCGAACCTGCCTGGATGCCCGTCTATTCGCAGATGAAAGGGCAGCGCATCGGCATCACCCGCAGCCAGATGGCGCAGGGCATCACCATCGCCACGCAGGGGTATACGTTGGGCGAGTATCGCCAGGGCGATCTTTTCATGCCTATTCTGCTCAAGGACGAGAACATCGCCTCCTACAATCTCACCAACCTGCAGGCCCTGCCCATCTTCAGTCCTTCGGGCCGCGTCTTTTCGCTCGGACAGGCTGTCGAGGACTTCCGTTTCGGGTTTCGGCAGGGCGTCGTCAAGCGTTACAACCGGCAGCGTGTCATGAAGGCGCAGTGCGATCCGGCCCGCGGGGTCAATACCATGCAGTTGTTTTCCGCTTTGCGCGACTCCATCGAGCGGCGGATCGTCCTGCCCGAGGGGTATTCGATGAAGGTGTTCGGCGAGCAGGAGAGCCAGCAGGAGTCCAACGCTGCCCTGGCTGCTTACATGCCGTTGACGCTGGTGCTGATTCTCATCGTCCTGCTTCTGTTGTTCCGTAACTACCGCGAGCCGGTCGTGATTCTGCTGATGATTCCGTTGATTTTCATCGGCGTGGTTCTCGGACTCGTCGTAACAGGCAAAGTCTTCAACTTCTTTTCGTTACTCGGATTGCTCGGACTGGTGGGCATGAACATCAAGAACGCCGTAGTGCTCGTCGGGCAGATCGACGAGTTGCGAGCTTCCGGAGTCGCTCCCTACGAGGCGCTACTCTCTGCCACCCGCAGTCGCATCGTTCCCGTAACGATGGCTTCGGGCACCACCATTCTCGGCATGCTGCCTCTTTTGTTCGATTCCATGTTCGGGGCGATGGCCGCCACGATCATGGGCGGGCTATTCGTCGCTACATTGCTCACGATCTGCGTGTTGCCTGTGGCTTATGCCGTATTTTACAATATCCGCCGGTTATGAAACGTTTTTTGCTTCTCTCTTTTGCACTCTTTTCTCTGCCGCTCGCGGCGCAGACGCCCCTTGAGGAATACCGGCAGGCGGTGATCTCTTACAGCTTGCAGTTGAAAGCCGCCGCTGCCCGGAGCCAATCCGCCGGTCAGACGTTCGGACAGGCTCGTACGGGTTTCTTGCCCCGGCTCGCAATGGAGGGCAGTTTCACCGCCACGGCCCATCATTACGACGGGGTGAAACAGTGGACGTTCGGCGTGCTGCCTCAGCTGGTGCAGGTGGTCTACGGCGGCGGGTCGGTGCGTGCCGGGGTCGAGCACGCCGAGGCCGGTTATGGCATTGCGCTTTGCGAGGAGGAGTTTTCACGGCTGGAGGTGCGCTATGCCGCCGATTATGCTTACTGGAATCTCTCGGCCCTCGATCTCTATACGGCGGCCATGCGGCAGTACGTATCACTGATTCTGTCGCTCAAGGAGGTCGTCGACCGGCGTTTCGAGGAGGGGTATATCGCCAAAGGCGACGTGCTGATGATCGATGCCCGGCTGAGCGAAGCCCGTTATCAGCTCGTGGCGGCCGAACGGCGGGCCGAGATCGCGTTGCATAATTTCAATATTTTGCGTGGCACCGATCCGGCCGAAACGGTACGTCTTGCCGATGGCGTGCGCGATTCGATCCGGATGCCGCAGCGGGTCTGCGGGGCTGATGCCGTGTCGCGTCGGCCCGATTACGAGGCCGCACAGTTGCGTTCCGTGCAGGCCGAGGCGGCGGTTCGGGTGGCCCGGGCACCCTTCAATCCGCAGGTCAGCATCGGGATCGGCGGGTCGTGGCAGCCTTATTTGCCCAACCGGACGGGAACCACCACGCTCGACGGCTCCGCGTTCGTCAAGGTCTCGGTGCCGATCTTCCACGGCGGCGAACGGCGCCGGGCGATGGGAGCCGCGCGGGCACTCCTGCTCGAAAGCGAGTGGAACGCCGCGCAGCTGCAGGACGATATCGAGCGCGAGGAAATGAACGGATGGACGGCGATCGTGCAGAGCCGGGCACAGATCGACGCTTCGGAACAGAGCCTGCGCATCGCCGGCGAGAATCTCGCCATCAGCACCTATTCCTATGGCGAGGGATTGGTAACGATCCTCGACGTTCTGCAGGCTCAGCTCAGTTGGATCCAGCTCTACACGTACGACATTACGGCCCGTTACAACTATGCCGTCGCCATTTCCGATTACTTCCGGATCACCGCCGCAGAGTAATCCTACTCTTTCACCGGCTCCGGTTCCGTGCTCACGATCGCTACTTCGTGCGTGATCGGGGCGATGCGGCGCAGCATCTGCGACAGTCCGCAGTATTTCTCGTGCGTCAGTTCGATGGCGCGGCTCGCTTTCTCCTGTTCGCTGCCCGAACCGCATTCGACGTTGTATACTACATGGAACGACCGGAACATGCTTTCGGCTTGGAGCGTTTCGGTGCTCAGTTCGCCCGAATAGCTGATTTCCAGATTCTTGGGCTTAAGGTGCATCTTCTGCATCACTATCATCGCCGTGTACCCCGAGCATTGCGCCGCCGCGTACAGCAGCAGTTCTTTGGGATTCATTTCGTCGCATCCGGGACCGTCGATCGGCCGGAATTTCCCGTTTTCGGTCATTTGTACCGTTACTTTCTCGATCATAATCTTTTTTGTTTTTAGAGTGTATGTTTTCCGTTTCGACAAATTCCGTTCCCCGCGTGCATGTCAGGCAGGAAAATTTGCTATCTTTGCTCCATTCTTTCAGAACTCTTAGTTTATGCGGAAACATACTTTCTTGCTGGCTTTCCTGCTGTGCGGCATTTTCGGCGCGCAGGCCGCTTCCGATGCACCCGGCGAATTCATCGTCCGGGGACGCGAATTGTTCGATTCCGGGCGTTGGAGCGATGCCAGACACGAGTTCCTCGCCGCACGCCAGGCGTTGCATCCCGGACAGCGGGCCGAAGCCGAGGAGATCGACTTCTTTCTGGCTGCTTGTGCCGTGGAGCTGGGGAGTCCCGATGCCGAGAGCGCGTTGAACGGCTTCATCGCCGAGCATCCCGGATCGGTCTATACCAACGACGTCAATTTCGCACTCGGTTCTTTCTATTGTGCACAGGACGACATGCAGCGTGCCCGCGAGGCTTTCCGGAAGACCGATTACAAGGCTCTGAACGCTTCGCGCCGCGAGCAGTACGACATCCGCATGGGATGCGTGGAGTTCGCCGACGGCAATTATACGAAGACTTACGACTACTTCAACCGGATCGACCGGCGCAGCAAGTATGCCGACCATGCGCTTTATTACAAATCCTATATCGATTATGTCGAGGGTCGTTACGATCGCGCCCGAACCGGATTCGCTGCGCTTGCGAGCAGCGACGCCTACCGCGACGTCGTGCCTTATTATCTCCTGCAGATCGAGTTCCGAGAGGGTAATTACCGTTACGTCGTCGAGCAGGGCGATTCGCTGGCCGGCCGGCTCGTGCCCGAGCGCCGAGCCGAACTGGAACGCGTGATCGCCGAATCGTGGTTTCGCCTCGGTGATTTCAACCGTACTGTCGAGCACCTCGGCAAATTCCGCGATGCCGGCGGTATCTTCGACCGCGATGCTTCCTATCAGATGGGTTTCTCGCTCTACCGCACGGCCCGTTATCCGGAGTCCGTCGAGTGGTTGCGCAAGGCGTGCGGTGCCGAGGACGAATTGACTCAGAACGCCTCCTATCACCTGGCAGATTGCTATCTGCGGGCCGGCGACAAGCAGGCCGCCATGCAGGCGTTCGCCATGGCTGCCGATGATTGTTTCGACACTCGGATCGCCGAGGACGCGTTGTTCAACTATGCCAAGTTGCAGTACGAGCTGGGCGGGGGTGCTTTCAACGGTGCTATCAACATGTTGAGCAAGTATGCCGAGCGTTATCCCGCCTCGCCCCGAATCGGCGAGGTGCGGACGTTGTTGATCGCTGCGTATTACAATTCTCGAGATTACGATGCCGCCTACCGGGCCATCACGGCTT
>JAIDKM010000143.1 GCA_029051915.1 Alistipes sp.
AAGTTATCTTTTCGCAAAGATAGTGAAAAAATTCTTAAAAAATATGTTCGGGCTTCGGGCCTACAGGATCAGCATCGCGTCTCCGTACGTGCCGAAGCGGTACTTCTCTTCTTTGGCTACTTTGTAGGCGTTCATCACCGTTTCGTAGCCGCCGAACGCCGCCACCATCATCAGCTGGGTCGAGAACGGGCGGTGGAAGTTGGTAACCATCGCGTCGGCTACCGAGAAGTCGTAGGGCGCGAAGATGAATTTGTTCGTCCAGCCTTCCATCGCCTTGATCATGCCTCCCGTGGATGCCGCGGTCTCGATCGTTCGCATGACCGTCGTGCCGATCGCCACAATTTTGCGGCCTTCGCCTTTGGCTGCGTTGACCGCGCGGGCCGCTTCTTCGTCCACCATGAATTGTTCGGAGTCCATCTTGTGTTTCGAGAGGTCTTCCACATCTACCGTGCGGAAGTTTCCCAGGCCTACATGCAGGGTGATGAACGCACGGTCTATTCCCTTGATCTCCATTCGTTTCATCAGGTGTTTCGAGAAGTGCATGCCGGCCGTCGGGGCGGCTACGGCACCTTCTTTCGTCGCGAAGATCGTCTGATAGCGTTCGGCATCTTCGGGTTCCACTTTTTCGCGCACCCACCTCGGCAGCGGGGTCTCTCCCAGCGCGAAGAGCGCTTGTTTGAATTCTTCGTAGGATCCGTCGAACAGGAATCGGAGCGTGCGGCCGCGCGAGGTCGTGTTGTCGATCACTTCGGCCACCAGCAGGTCGTCGTCTCCGAAGTAAAGTTTGTTTCCGATGCGGATCTTCCGCGCCGGGTCGACCAGTACGTCCCACAGGCGCAGTTCACGGTTGAGTTCGCGCAGCAGGAATATTTCGATTTCGGCTCCGGTCTTCTCCTTGTTGCCGTAGAGGCGGGCAGGGAATACTTTCGTGTCGTTGAAAACGAAAAGGTCTTTTTCGTCGAAGTATTCGATGATCTCCTTGAACAGGCGGTGTTCGATGGTTCCTTTGGCCCGGTCGATGACCATCAGGCGCGATTCGTCCCGGTTTTCGGCAGGGTAGTGGGCCAGCATTTCGGGGTCGAAATCGTAGCCGTATTGCGATAGTTTCATACTGAAAAATGGGTTTTCGTTCAGAAATGGCAGCGTAAATATTCATTATACGTCGCCGGCGTCATTTTGTTTCGGTGGCTTCCAGTTTTTTCAGGAACTCTTCCAGTTGCCAGGCTTGTTCTTCGGTGAATCCGCCGCTGCGGATGCGGCGCAGCGACGTCAGGTGGGCGCCGCTTCCGAGGGCTTCGCCGATTTCGCGGGCCAGGGCCCGGATGTAGGTTCCTTTGCTGCAGCGTACCCGGATGCGGATTCGAGGCAGCGCGTATTCGAGCAGTTCTATTTCGTAGAGGTTGACTCGGGCCTTGCGCAGTTCCACGGTCTGGGTCGTCTCGCCGGCCCGGGCCAGTTCGTAGGCTCGGGTTCCGTCGATCTTCTTCGCCGAGTAGAGGGGCGGTTCTTGCAGACGTTCTCCTTCCAGACTGCGGAGCGCTTCGGCCACGGCTTCCCGCGTGATGTGTTCGTAGGGATAAGTCCGGTCGATCGGGTGTTCCAGGTCGTAGCTCGGGGTCGTCGCTCCCAGCATCACGTCGGCCACGTATTCTTTTTCTTCGGCTTGGAGTGCGTCCACCAGCTTCGTCGCACGGCCTATGCAGACCAGCAGAATGCCCGTCGCCAGGGGGTCGAGCGTCCCGGCGTGCCCCACCTTGATGCGGTGGTATCCCAGTTTGCGGAGTGCGTATTTGATTTTCCGCACCACGTCGGTCGAAGTCCACTCCAGCGGTTTGTCGAGCACCGCAATGTAGCCTTCTTCGAAGTTGATTCCCCGCAGGTCGAATTGTTCTCCGTTCATAGGTAGTAGTAGCTCGCTATGGAGACGGTTCCGGCTATGGCACAGTAGACCGCGAACCAGATCAGGCGGCCTTTGCGGACGATTCCGATCATCAGGCGGCAGGCCAGACATCCCGTTACGAAGGCTGCGGCGAATCCGGCCAGCAGGGGTGCGGTCTCTACGCTCGCCGTCATCTTTCCGGAGAGGGCCTCCAGCAGCATCTCGCCCAGGATCGGGGCCAGCACCATCAGGAACGAGAATTGGGCCACGCTCTCTTTCTTGTTTCCCAGCAGCAGGCCCGTGGCGATCGTCGTTCCCGAGCGCGAGAGTCCCGGCAGGGCCGCGCAGGCTTGGGCTATGCCGATGATGAAGGCGTCGCGGTAGGAGATCTCTTCTTTTTGGCGCGGCTTGGCATAGTAGGCGAAGGCCAGCAGGGCGGCGGTCAGCAGGAGCATGAGTCCCACAGCATACAGAATCCACGGGGCTCCCAGCATCGCTTCGATGCGGTCTTTGAGCGTCAGGCCGACTATGCCGATCGGAATCATCGAGATCAGGATCTTGAGTACGTAGGCTTGTTCGGGCGTGAAGCGGCGCGAGAATACTCCTTTGAGCAGGCGCATCACTTCGCTCCACAGCACCACGATCGTGCTCAGCACCGTGGCTGCATGGAGGGTTACGTCGAACGTAAGGTTTTCTTCCAGTTCCACTTCCAGAATTTCCTTGAATATCTGGAGGTGTCCGCTGCTCGATATGGGCAGGAATTCGGTGATTCCTTGTACGATGCCGAGCAGAATGGCTTGCAGGGTGTTCATCGGGTCATTCGTAGCGTTTGAGTATGGCGTATATCTCCATCGCGAATCCGCCGATCACCAGGATCGGGGCCAGCGTGATTCGGCGCCACGAGAACATGGCGTAGTCGAATTCGTCGGGTGCGTCGCTGCCTCCTCCGGCCATCGCAACGAATCCCAGGACAATGATCGCAAAGCCGATCGCCAGCAGTACATAGTTGCGGCGCGTCAGCGGCATGCGCGGGTTTTCGGGTTTTTCTTGTCGCATATTCTTGAGTGTCATTTTTTTTCTTTCTCGGCCCCTTCTCCAGCCCTCAGTATAGGTAGATCTTGTTCGATTTCATGTTGACAAATTTGTTCAGCGCCACCCACGTGAAGAGCCAGGATATCACTACTCCGCCTCCGATCATCGCGCCGAACAGGTAGATACCCGTCTCTCTCACTTCGGCCAGCGTCTGTAGTTCCGGCACCGTTTCATTGAGTCCGTAGGCCGCCGCCGCAAAGAGCAGCGAGGCCATCACGCCCGCCAGTATTCCTTGCGTGATGCTGCTCGCCAGAAAGGGGCGCATGATGAACCACTTGGTCGCTCCCACCAGCTTCATCGTGTTTATCAGGTAGCGTTTCGAGAAGATCGCCAGTCGAATCGTGTTGCTCAGCAGGATCATCGAGATCACCAGCAGGGCTCCTCCGAACAGCAGCAGTACGAATCGGATTTTGTTCACCGTCGCATGCAGCCGCTCGGCCATGAGCGCCGGGTAGCTCACGCGGGCCACTCCTTTCAGATGTTCGATTCCGCCGATGAAGGCTTCGATCAGTTCGCGGTCTGCCGACTGCGCCGTCAGGGTCAGTTCATAGGAGTCCAGTAGCGGGTTTTCGCCCAGTATCTCTTCGAATTGGGCTCCGAACATGCGGCGGAATTCTTGGTCTTCGATTTTTTCTTCTTTCGTTACATAGAGCATCTCGCCCACCAGTTCTTGGTCGTCCAGGCGTTTCTCGATCGCCTGACGTTGGGCGTCGGTAATGTTGTTTTTCAGTTCCACGGAGACTTGGATGCTCGATTGCAGCGTCCGGGCCACTTCCATCGCCGCCAGCATCAGATAGCCCACCGATCCCAACAGGAAGAGCACCAGCGTGATGCTCACGGTGGCTACCAGGTAGGAGTTGCGGACTTTGCGCTTGAGTCGTTTGTCGTCTTTCATGTCGTTCGGCAGGGTTTCGGTTATGCTTTCGGGGCCTCGGCATCCGTTGCGGGGCGCCGGTAGCCGCGGATCGCAGCTTCGAGCAGCAGGGCCAGCGTTCCCGCCAGAATTAGCAGCGACGCCGCCAGCGTGATTCCTTCCGTCCACTTCCAGCCCGGCGCCCGGAAGCTCCATTCCACCGTGTGTTCGCCTGCCGGCAGACGCAGGCCGCGCAGGATGTAGTCCGTTCGGTAGTAGGGGACTTCTTTTCCGTCGATCCGGGCCGTCCAGCCTTTGTCATAGTAGATCTCCGAGAATACCGCGAATGCTTCGCCCGGCGCCGCGTATTCGTATTTCAGATAGTTCGGACGGTATTCCGTCAAGGCGATCTCTCCCGTCGCATAGGGGCCCGACGGTATTGCGGCGTACGCCGGGTCGTCTTTTCCGCGCGGGGAGATTATGGCCGTCGTCCGGAGGTTCGTTTCGCCCAGCGCGTCGATTTCGGCTTGTGCCGTGGGTACCCATGCCAGCGTGTCCACCAGCCAGGCCGCTCCGTATTCCGTGCCGCGACGAACGGCTTCGGGGGCTCCGCCGGCGCCCGGTACGATCGCATAGCGCGTGTTGAGCATGTCCAGTATCGCTTCGTCCGGGATGGAGAGATAGCGGTCTATGAGGTCTTGGTAGCGGGCCAGCTTCGCTCCGTGGTAGCCGCCTACCGAGCGGTGGTGATAGGAGGTCGTCGCATCGTTGAATGTGCTCACCGTCAGGTTGATTACACGGTATCCGGGATCCGTGTCGGCCAGAATCGCTTTGTCGGCGGCCGTCGGCAGTACTTGTCGGCGCCGGGACGGGATGAAGTCGTCGGACGAGAGGAACCGCAGGTCTACCGGCACCAGGTCGAGCAGCATCGCTCCTCCAAGCAGCGCCACCAGTACTTTCTTGTTCACCTTGCGCAGGGCATACAGCGCTACGCCTCCCGCCGCCAGTAGAATCATCAGCAGCGAGCGCCACGCGTCCGCCCGCATCATCGAGGCTCGTTCGGCCGCCATCGCTTCGGCCGTCCGTTCGCCCCACTCCACATCCAGTCCGCGGTCTACGTAGGCTTGCATGCCGTTCGCTTGCAGGATGCGGCGGTATTGGTCGGTCATCATCGCGGCGCTTTCGTCTCGGCCGAAGTCGAAGATCGCGCTTCCCGCCACGGCCAGCAGCAGACACAGCCCGCCCGTGATGCCGGCCGCCCAGGCCAGGGCCCGCAGCAGCCGTTCTTTCGGTATGTCGTCTCTCCACAGGCGGTTCAGGGCCAGCGCTCCCAGCAGGGGGACGCTCCATTGCACCACCACCAGCGTCATCGAGACCGTGCGGAACTTGTCGTATCCCGGCAGCAGGCGGAACGCTACTTCCGTCAGGCCCATGAAGTTGCGGCCCCAGGCCAGCAGAATCATCAGCACCGAGATCCCCGCCAGCCACCATTTGTTGCGGCCGCGGGCCAGTGCGATTCCCAGCGCCGCCAGGAAGATCGCCGCCGCTCCCAGATAGGTCGGGCCGCCCGTGTAGGGTTGCGTGCCCCAGTAGGCGGGCAGTTGTTGCGCGATTCCCCGCAGTCCCAGTTCGTTGGTTACGGCCGCCACTTCGCCGTTCGCCGCGAAGGCCGTCCCCGAGTCTCGGCCCATGAAGTCCGGCACCAGTAGGTTGAGGGTCTCCGCCTTGCCGTAGCTCCAGGCCGTCGCATAGTCCAGATCCAGTCCGTTGCGGGTCTCTCCCGTTTCGACGGCCAGCTCCGAGCCGCCGCGCATCGTCTCTTTCGTGTGGCGGGCCGTGTACCACAGGGGCGCGAAGTTCGAGGCTACGGCCAGCATTCCCGCCGCCGCCAGCGCCGCCGTGCGCAGACCATAGTTCCGCAGGCGTTTTTCGCGCCAGGCCACGATGCCGTCGCTGAGCCACAGAGCTCCCATCGCCAGCAGAAAATAGTAGGTGATCTGGGGATGGCCGGCTCCGATTTCGAGCGAGGCGGTCAGGGCCGTCAGCACCGCTCCGCGGCGCATGTCTCCCCGGAGGGTCATCCACGCTCCGCCCATCATCAGCGGCGCATAGACCAGGGCCCACATCTTCGTGATGTGGCCCGCTCCGATTATCAGCAGGAAGTAGGTCGACAGTCCGTAGGCCAGCGAGGGTACGATGCCGACCCAGCCGTTCACGCCCATCATCAGCAGCATGAGCCACATGGCCGTCATCGCAAAGAACAGGAAGGCCGCCGGCGTGTCGAGTATCTTCACCGCTTGTCCCACCGTGCGTTTGACCAGCTGCGCCGGGTAGGCTACGTTTATCAGGTAGGCCGGCATGCCGCCGAACATGCCTCCCGTCCATTGGGGGTCTTCGCCTGTCCGTTGCCTCGTCTGGGCAATGTCGCGGGCCATGCCTTCGTATTGGATCACGTCGTGTTGGGGCAGTACTTCTCCTTGGAATTGGGGCGCGAAGTAGGTTGCGCTCACCACAAAAAACAGCAGCAGCGCCGTCGCCGCCGGCCACAGACGCCGCACGATACTTTCAGGGAAATTCATTTCGGAATCGCTTAACCGAGCCAAAGGTACGAAAAAATAGTTACTCGCCGCTTCGCAGTCGCGAAAATTCATTATATTTGCATGGTTTTACCTTCGCCGGACGGTTTGTCCGGCCGGACGATGCGCCTCCCGGTTCCGCATAGGGCGTTTTCCGTTCTCTACGCACTCTGTTTATGATTACACTCGATACGATCCGCAGGCCCGTCGCGGCCGAACTGGAGGCTTTCGACGAGTTCGTCGGGCGGCAGTTCACGGCCGAGGGCGAGTTGCTCTCCGAGATGTTGCAGTACGCCCTTTCGGCTCGCGGCAAGGGGATCCGGCCTTTGTTGGTGATGCTCTCTGCTTCGGTGAACGCTCCCGTGCGGGGTGCTTCGCTCGGGTTGCGGCCTTGCTTGGCGGCCATGCTCGTCGAAATGATCCACATCGCTTCGCTCATCCACGACGACATCATCGACGAGTCCGATACCCGGCGGGGCCGGCCGTCGGTCAACGCCCGGTGGCAGTCCCACAAGGCCGTCTTGTTGGGCGATTACATCTTGGCCCAGAACCTCAACATCGGACTGCGCAGCGGGCAGTACGACCTCGTTACCCACATCTGCGGGGCCATGGCTTCGTTGTGCGAGGGCGAGGTGTTGCAGAGCGACAGCGTCGGCCGGGGCGACATGCCGCGCAGCCGGTATTTCGAGATCATCCATAAGAAGACGGCCAGCTTGCTCGGGGTCAGCGCTTCGGCCGGGGCGCTCGCCGTCGGGGCTACGCACGACCGCGTCGCCCGCATGCGTCGCTTCGGCGAGTCGTTGGGCATGGCGTTCCAGATCCAGGACGACATCCTCGACTACACCGCCGCCGCCCAGACCGGGAAACCCCTCTACAACGACTT
>JAIDKM010000144.1 GCA_029051915.1 Alistipes sp.
ACCCACGGCCAGCCTCTTTCGGCCGCCGGTGCCGATCTGGCCGCTACGATCAGAAACCTCGGGGGCAATCCGGAGGATCCGTTCGCTTTCTTCGCGGAGAGCCGCGAGGTCTTCGCTGCACGTCGCGAGGCACTCAAGGCTTGGGCCGCCGAGCAAGCTAAGATCGAGAAATCGTGGCGTCAGGAGCATAAGGAGTTGTCGCACAAACTCGATATGTTCCTCAGCGGCGAGGTTCCCGAGATCGACTACAAATCCGTCGACATGAAGGCCGACGTCGCTACGCGTGCCGCTTCGGCTACGGTACTGGGCGTCTTCGCCGAGAAGATCGAGAATATGATCGTCGCTTCGGCCGACCTCTCCAATTCCGATAAGACCGACGGTTATCTGAAGAAGACCAAAGCCTTCTCCAAAGGCGATTTCTCGGGCAAATTCTTCCAGGCTGGCGTCTCGGAGCTGACGATGGCCTGCGTGATGAACGGTATGGCGCTGCACGGCGGCGTGATTCCGGCTTGCGGCACTTTCTTCGTCTTCTCCGATTACATGAAGCCGGCCGTGCGCCTTTCGGCTCTGATGCGCCTGCATGTGATCTATATCTGGACTCACGATTCGTTCCGCGTCGGCGAGGACGGTCCTACGCACCAGCCCGTGGAGCACGAGGCGCAGATCCGCTTGATGGAGCATCTGAAGAACCACCACGACGAGCGTTCGATGGTCGTTCTGCGACCTGCCGACGGCGAGGAGACTCTGATGGCCTGGAAGACGGCTGTCGAGGAGCATCGTCCCGTGGCTTTGGTGCTCTCGCGTCAGAATATCAAGAATCTGCCGACGTTGGGCCGTACGCGCCGCGAGGAGGCTGCACAGGTCGCCAAAGGCGGTTACGTCGTGATGGATGCCGCCAAGCCCGCCGCCGTGTTGGTGGCTACGGGTTCGGAGGTCGCCACGTTGGTCGAGGGCGCCGAGTTGCTCGCTCAGGAGGGCGTCGCTGTGCGCGTGGTCAACGTGCCGAGCGAGGGCCTCTTCCGCGACCAGCCCAAGTCGTACCAGGAGAGCGTCTTGCCGGCTGGCATCGTGCGCTACGGTCTCACGTCCGGTCTGCCCGTCAATTTGCTGGGTCTCGTCGGCGAGAATGGCATGATCCACGGTCTCGACCACTTCGGTTTCTCCGCACCTTACAAGGTGCTCGACGAGAAGTTCGGTTACAACGGTGCTACCGTCGCCGCCGAAGTCAAGAAGCTGTTGAAGAAGTAGTTTCTGTTTTCATCATCAAAAAAGAGCCCCGATTTCTACGGGGCTCTTTTTCGTTCCGGTTGTCGAGCCGGTGCCGAACCGTTTCCCGGATTTCCGAAGGAATGCCGGTCGAAATAAGTCGGTGCAAAGTTGTATATGATCGCCTTATTTCGTATTTTTGCCAGTTAGAAAAATAAAAATACAAAATACGATGACACAGGAAGAACTTTTCAAAAAACTGGTCGCCCACTGCAAGGAGTACGGCTTCGTGTTCCCGTCGAGCGAGATCTACGACGGCCTGGGCGCCGTTTACGACTACGGACAGAACGGCGTGGAGCTTAAGAATAACATCAAACGTTATTGGTGGGATTCGATGGTCAAGTTGCACGAGAACATCGTGGGTCTCGATGCCGCCATCTTCATGCACCCCCGTACGTGGGAGGCTTCGGGCCATGTCGGGGCGTTCAACGATCCGTTGATTGACAACCGCGATTCGAAGAAGCGTTATCGCGCCGATGTGCTCATCGAGGAGTGGCTCGCCAAGCAGGACGAGAAAGTCGAGAAGGAGGTCGAGAAGGCCCGCAAACGTTTCGGCGAGTCGTTCGACGAGATTAAGTACCGCGAGACTTCGCCCCGTGTCGCCGAGACTTTGGCCAAGCGCGATGCCGTGCACAAGCGTTTCGCCGACGCTTTGAATGCCAACGACCTCAATGAGTTGCGCCAGATCATCCTCGACTGCGAAATCGTCTGCCCCATTTCGGGTACCCGCAACTGGACGGAGGTGCGGCAGTTCAACCTCATGTTCTCCACGCAGATGGGTTCCACGGCCGAGGGTGCCAACACGATCTACCTGCGTCCCGAGACGGCGCAGGGTATCTTCGTCAACTTCCTCAATGTCCAGAAGACCGGCCGCATGAAGCTCCCGTTCGGTATCGCGCAGATCGGCAAGGCG
>JAIDKM010000145.1 GCA_029051915.1 Alistipes sp.
GGAGAGGAGAGGAGAGGAGAGGAGCAGGAGCAGGAGCAGGAGCAGGAGCAGGAGCAGGCTGCGCCTTAGGAATACTCAAATAAATTTGGTATTCCGTTCGGCTTGCACTATCTTTGCCTATGCTATGAAGACTATCCGAATCCATCTGTTTGCACTTCTGGCGCTGGCGGCCGGAGCCTGCGACCGCCTGCCCAAGGAAGAAGAACCCCAACGAACGCTGATCTATGGCATCGAAGCTGACGACTACCGACTGGAAACCGGCGAAGTAGGCAAAGGCGAGACGATGAGCCAGATTCTGAACCGATACGGCATGACGGTACGTCAGATCGACCGGCTGGATCGTGCCTCGAAAGAGATATTCCCCCTGCGGAATATCCGCCCGGGACACAAATACACGGTATTCATTCATGAAGACTCTCTGTATGCACCCCATCTGGACTACCTGGTCTACGAGACGGATCGCACGGACTACGTAGTATTCGGATTCCATGACGGCGACTCGGTGTCGGTGCGCAAAGATACCAAACCCATGACCCTGCGCCGCTCGAAGTGCAGTGCCGTGATTACGACCTCGCTCTGGGGTGCCGTGATGGAACAAGACTTGCCCTACTCGCTGGCGGCCGAAATGGAGAACATATACCAATGGACGGTGGACTTCTTCGGAATACAGAAAGGAGACAGCTTTACGGTGATCTACGACGAACGCTTCATCGACGACACGGTATCGGCGGGAGTGGGCCGCATCTGGGGTGCCAAGTTCACGCAAGGCGGCAAGGAGTACTATGCGATTCCGTTCCGCCAAGGCGGTAAGATTCAATACTGGGATCAAGACGGTGCGAGCCTGCGCAAGCAGATGCTCAAGGCCCCGCTCAAATATACGCGCATCAGCTCGAAGTTCTCCTATGCCCGCAAACACCCCATATACAAGGTATACCGCCCCCATACGGGTGTCGACTACGCAGCCCCGAAAGGAACGCCCGTACATGCGGTAGCGGACGGAGTGGTAACCTTCAAAGGCTGGAACGGCGGAGGCGGCAACACGCTCAAAATCAAACATGCGGGAAATCTGATGACGGGATATCTCCACCTGAGCGGCTATGCGAAAGGCATTGCGCAAGGAGTACGCGTATCGCAGGGCCAGCTGATCGGCTATGTAGGATCGACCGGAGCCTCGACGGGCCCCCACCTCGACTATCGGATCTGGCGCAACGGCACGCCGATCGACCCGCTGAAGATACCGCAAGAACCGGCCGAGCCGATCAACAAGAAAAACCGGGCGGAATTCGAATATGTCCGCGACCGGATTCTTGCCGAACTTGCCGGCGATATCCCCGACGACGAAAAGATCGTGCAACTGGACTCGATCGTCCTGCCGGCGCCGGTAGAACCTGCGGCGGTGCAACCTGCATCGGCCGAAGGGACGGCCGAGACGAAGCCGGCTGCGACGGGAACGAAAAAGAAGAAATAAAGTAGTGGAACGAGTGGGGGTCATCATCGTAGCCGGCGGAGCGGGAACGCGCTGCGGCGGCCGTGTGCCCAAGCAATTTGCGCTGCTGGGAGGCATGCCGGTGCTGGCCCGCACGATCGGAAACTTCGCCCGGGCGCTGCCCGGTGCGCAAATCGTAGCGGTACTGCCGGCGGAACAGATCGACTACTGGCAGAATCTCCGGGCGCGGTTCGATGTGGCGTCCCACGCAGTGGTAGCGGGCGGAGCCGAACGTTTCGACTCGGTGCGCAACGGACTGGCCGCGCTGCCGGCTGACGTAGAGGTGATTGCGGTGCAAGACGGAGTGCGTCCGCTGGGCACGCCGAAGCTGATCCGCCGGACGGTGGCCGAGGCGATGGAACACGGAACGGCGGTGCCGGTGGTGGAAGCGACCGACTCCTATCGGGAAGTCGGTGCCGGTCGGGAAACGGCTTTCGGCGGGAGCGAGGCTTTCGGCGGGAGCGAGGCCTTTGGCCGGGACGCGGCTGACGAAGGATCTCGGCCGGTGGATCGCAGC
Source organism: Alistipes sp. (assembly GCA_029051915.1). GTDB lineage: Bacteria > Bacteroidota > Bacteroidia > Bacteroidales > Rikenellaceae > Alistipes. The sequence goes on from JAIDKM010000145.1 coordinate 2,004, forward strand.
CGCCTGCGGATCGTACAGACGCCGCAGATATTCCGGGCCGCGCTGCTGCGCGAAGCCTACGGAACCGACTACTGCGAAGCCTTTACGGACGATGCGTCGGTGGTGGAACGAAGTGGCTGCGCCGTTCATCTTTGCGAAGGCGAACGCGGAAACCTGAAGATCACGACACCCGAAGATTTCGCGATAGCCGAAGCGCTGCTTGCGATCCGCGAAGAAGAAACCTATCGTGAACTGCCGGCGGAATAACCGGGCGGCGATTGGCGAAAAAAATACTCCTCTCCTCACAGACTATGCAAAGCATCTACAAATACCGTTTCGACCGCCCGACGATCTACTGGACGGTGGCCTATTGGCTTGTTTTCGCCCTGCTGGGCGGAGGTCTCTACTATCTGTACGAAGGAGGCTATCTGTCGGCGTGGTTCACGTCGTTCATAGTAGCCCTCGTCGCGCTGATGTCCCTTTCGATCCCGCGGAAGATCGTAGTAACCGACGAGACGCTGCAAGTACGCTGCCTGCTGGATATTACGGAGATACGCCGCGACGAGATCGCCTCGGTACGCCGGGTGGAGAAAAGCGATATGAAGTGGATCGTGCCGCTGTTCGGCGGTTGCGGATTCTTCGGCTACTATGGCCATTTCCTGGACCTGAGGAGGTTCGAGAGAGTGAAACTGTATGCCACCGAGTGGCGCGATTTTGTGGAAGTGGTCGACATTTATGAAGACCGCCTCTATGTATCGTGCGCCGAAGCGGATCGGCTGGTGGCGGAGCTGACGCCGCCGGGCGGCAATCGCCCGATCGAAGAGTAGGGAGCAGCCGGTGGCGGTTGCGAGAGTCAGGCAGATATTCGTCCGGCATGCGAGCCGGACGAATGTTTTTTTATAACGAGGCGGCGGGATGGCGCGCGGAGTCCGGGGAGCATGAAGATAATTGCCGCCGAAATTGTGAATTTCGGATTCTTCTTCCTATCTTTGTAAGGTTATAGGTACTTATAAGAAATTTATGGACAAACTGATCGAAACGATCGTCAGCGCGATTGAAGATAAAAAGGGTAAGAATATTGTATCGCTCGACCTCTCGGGATTCGACGGCGCGATCTGCTCGGCATTCGTGGTATGCAACGCCGACTCGACGACGCAGGTGGCAGCCATCGCCGACGGAATCGAAGAAAAGGTGCAACAGACGCTGGGCGAGAAAGTCTGGCGTGTGGAAGGGCAACAGAGCGCCCTGTGGATCGCGATGGACTATGTAGACGTCGTGGTGCACATATTCCAGAGCGAACTGCGCGAATTCTACCGTCTGGAAGAGCTGTGGGCCGATGCCCCGATGACCCGTTACGAATACGAAGAGTAGGTTTTCTATGGCACAAAATCGCAAAGGAAACGGCAATAAGAAAAACGCCCTGCCGCGCCCCTCGATCCTGTGGATCTACGGAGCGATCGGCGCGTTCATATTCGGCTGGTATCTTTTCAGCCAGAGCGACGACACCCCTCTGTCGAGCGACTGGTCGGCCGTCGGAGAGATGGTCGAACGAGGAGAGGTGGAGAAGATCCAGGTGGTCAACCGGGATCGGGCCGAAGTCTATCTCACGGAGGAGGCCGTGCCCCGCTACCGGCAGGATTCGACCGGGCGTTTCCGGCATCTGCCCGAACGGGGGCCGCAGCTGACCTTCACGATCGGATCGGTGGACTCGTTCCGTGAAGACCTGAAGGCGGCCGAAACGGAGTCGGGACAGAGCGTGCCCGTGATTTACGAGAACAAAAACAACGACTGGACGAACGTAGTGGTCAACCTGCTGCCGTGGGTGCTGATTATCGGCGTGTGGTTTCTGGTGATGCGTTCGATGTCGCGCGGAGCCGGAGGAGGAGCCGGGGGCGGCATCATGAACGTGGGAAAGGCCCGGGCGCAAGTCTTCGACAAAAACAACGCCAAACGAATCACATTCAAGGATGTAGCCGGCCTGGAAGAAGCCAAGGTGGAGATCATGGAGATCGTGGACTTCCTCCGCAAGGCGGACCGCTACAAGGAACTGGGAGCCAAGATCCCGAAAGGTGCGCTGCTGGTAGGCCCCCCGGGAACGGGCAAGACCCTGCTGGCCAAAGCGGTGGCGGGCGAAGCGAACGTACCTTTCCTGTCGATATCGGGCTCGGACTTCGTGGAGATGTTCGTGGGAGTGGGTGCCTCGCGCGTACGCGACCTGTTCGAACAAGCCAAGCAAAAGGCGCCGTGCATCGTTTTCATAGACGAAATCGATGCGATAGGCCGTGCGCGCGGCAAAAATGCGGGATTCTCGGGAAACGACGAACGCGAAAACACGCTCAATCAACTGCTGACGGAGATGGACGGCTTCCAGACCAACGCCGGAGTGATCGTGCTGGCGGCGACGAACCGTGCCGACATCCTGGACAAGGCGCTGATGCGTGCCGGACGTTTCGACCGTCAGATCGAAGTGGGACTGCCCGATGTCAAGGAACGCGAAGAGATCTTCGAAGTACACCTGCGGCCGCTGAAACTCGATCCGGCGCTCGACCGCACGTTCCTGGCCCGTCAGACCCCCGGGTTCTCGGGAGCCGACATTGCGAACGTCTGCAACGAAGCGGCGCTGATAGCGGCCCGCCACAACAAGAAATACATCGGCAAGGAAGATTTTCTGGCGGCGATAGACCGCATCGTAGGCGGCCTGGAACGCAAGAACAAGATCATCACGCCCGAAGAGAAGCGGGTGATCGCCTATCATGAAGCCGGCCATGCGACGGTGAGCTGGATATTGGAGAACGCGAGCCCGCTTATCAAGGTAACGATCATACCGCGCGGCAAGGCTCTGGGTGCCGCCTGGTATCTTCCGGAAGAACGGCAGATCACCACGCGCGAACAACTGATGGACGAACTGGCCGCCACGCTCGGAGGCCGCGTATCCGAACGGCTGACGTTCGGAGAAGTATCGACCGGAGCGCTCAACGACCTGGAACGGGCGACCAAGCAAGCCTATGCGATGGTGGCCTACTATGGCATGAGCGAGGAGGTGGGTACCGTGTCGTTCTACGACTCGACGGGTCAGAGCGACATGTCGCTGACCAAACCCTACTCGGAACAGACGGCGCAACAGATCGATGCCGAGTCGCGCCGGATGATCGACCGGGCCTACGCGATGGCCGAGCAGGTGCTGCGCGAACACGCGGCCGGGCTGAAAGAACTGGCCGAGCTGCTGCTGGAGCGGGAAGTAGTCTTCACGGAAGATGTGGAACGCATATTCGGCAAGCGCAAGAAAGACATCGAGCGCGAACGCCGCGAAGCGGAAAAAGCAACGCGGGAAAAGAAAACGGCAGCGGAGAAACGCCCGGCTGGATCCGATGCCGGCGCGAAAGAACGATCCGGAGCCGACAAAGGCAGCGGGAAGCCGGTGCGAATGAGAAAGAACCGCAACACCGCGGATACGGGTGAACCGGCCGGCCGGAGGCCGAAAAAAGCGACGGGCGATGCCCTGAAAAAAGCGCCCGAGGAGGAAGCCGGGAAAACCGGGACGGAGCAGAAGCCCCGCAGAAGCCGCCGGCCCCGTCCGTCCGCAGACCCGGAAGAGACCCGATCACCCCATTTTGCGAACCGACCAATCCGATCTGA
>JAIDKM010000146.1 GCA_029051915.1 Alistipes sp.
ATGCAGATCATGGCTCCCTGCGCCACCGTCGTATCGAGCGGCAGCAGCGCAAAATAGACCGCCGCACTGGCCGCGATCTGAAAGAGCAGCAGCCAGAAATGGAGCCACGAGAGCCGCATTTCGCGGACTTTGACACGGCAAAACGTAACGAAAAGCATCAGGAAGATAAGCGTCGGCGTAATCATCCGCCCCGACCACTCCTCCAGCGCCGTAACGGGGCGGCACAGCAGCGCCCCCGCCACCATCGCCATCGGCATGGCGATGCTCCGTACGTTGCGATGAAGATTTTCGAGCAGGTGCATCCTACCCTAGCAGTTCCTTGACTTTCGCCGAAATGTCCTTGCCGTCGGCCCGGCCGGCCAGCCGCTTCGACGCGACACTCATCACCTTGCCCATGTCCTTCATCGATTCGGCGCCCACTTCCGCAATGACCGCACGAACTTCGGCCGTCAGTTCTTCGGCCGTCAGTTGCTTGGGCAGGAACTCCTGGAAAACAACTACTTGTGCCAATTCTTCCTGTGCCAGATCGGGGCGGTTCTGCTCGGTGAAGATGGCCGCAGAATCGGTGCCTTGCTTGGCGAGTTTCGAAAGAATCTTCAGCACGTCGGCATCGGGCAGCTCGGTGATGCCGGGCCCCGAGGTCTTGGCTTCGATGATATACTTCTTGGCGTTGCGCAGCGCTCCGAGACGCACGGCGTCCTTCGCTTTCATGGCATCCATGATGCCTTTGGAAATCTGTTGTTCGAGTGTCATGGCGATAAGTTTTTTATCGCATCAAAGGTAACACTTTATTCAATACGGTGTTCGTTTTTTCGACCGACCGCAAGCAGCGCCAGCCCTGCCATCACAAAAAGCGCATTGTAGACCAGCAGTTCGAAACCGATGCGATAGCTCCAGCACGCGGCGGCAACATGTTGCAGCACAGCGCTCAGCACAGGCCCGCAGAGCGCTGCGAGAGGCACCCAGCGGTCGCGCACGTGCCATCGGGTGCAGATGCCGAAAAGGAACAGCCCAAGAATCGGCCCGTAAGTGTAGCTGACTATGCGGAAAAAGAGGTTGATCGCGTTGTCGTCGGCCAGATAGCCTACCCCAAGAATCACCAGCGCCATGCAGGCGGCCATCGCCACATGCACGCGCCTCCGTACACGGGTGAGTTTCCGATCGTCGTAGCGTCGGGGGCCGTCGAGCAGATCGACCGTAAACGAGGTCGTCAGCGCCGTCAGCGCCGAGCCGGCAGAAGAATAGGTGCTGGAGATCAAGCCCAGCACGAAGACAATGCCGACCGCCACGGGCAGCCCTCCGTCGACGGCTACCAGCGAAAAGAGCTGGTCGCTTTTGGGCGGGAGCGCCAGCCCTTCCCGGTCGACATATAAATATAGGAGTACTCCCAGCACAAGAAACAGCAGAATGACAGCGATCTGGCAAACGGCCGTAAGCACGATGTTGCGTTGGGCGTCGCGCAGCGTGCGGCACGAAAGGTTGCACTGCATCATGTCTTGGTCGAGTCCCGTCATGGCCACAAGGATGACGATGCCCGCCACGAACATCTTCCAGAAATAGCGATCCGACGCAGGATCGTCGAAGAAAAAGATCCGCGACATGGGCGACGCGGCAACTTCACGCACCGCTCCCCCGCCGGAGAGTCCCAGCGACCGGGCCACAAAAACGATCGTCAGCACCAGGCTGCCGACCAGACACAGCGTCTTGAGCGTATCGGTCCAGATCAGCGACCGCACGCCGCCCTGCCGCGTGTAGAGCCACACGAGGGCCACCGTCAGCGCCGCATTGAGCCAGAACGGCAATCCGTAGCGGTCGAAAACGAGCAGCTGCATGACCGCGCAGACCACATAGACCCTCAAGGCAGCCCCCAGCATCTTCGAGACAAAGAAGAAACAGGCTCCGGCCCGGTGGGAGACGATTCCGAAACGGTCGTCGAGATATTGGTACAGCGAAACGACTCCCAGCCGATAGAAGAGCGGCACCAGGATGAATGCCACAAGCAGTTGCCCGATCGTGAATCCGGCGACCATCTGCATGTAGGAGAACGAGTCGGCGGCGACCGACCCCGGCACCGATATGAACGTTACGCCCGACATCGCGGCACCGATCATCGCCAGCGCGGCCATGTACCACGGGGTGCGGCGGTTCCCCGTGAAGAATCCGGCATTGTCGGCTCGGCGGCCCGACAGCCAGGCCACTACGAACAGCACGGCAACATAGCCCAGAACAGTAAAGATAACAGCAGAAGGAGACACGGGTTCAGTTTAGGATAGATGAATATTCGCACGCATGTTTTTACTCGGCCGCTCCTCTCGCAGTTCGCACCGCCGAAGCTGACCGGCATCCACGGCAGGGCAAAGATACGTATAAGCCGAATACAAAACCAAACTTGTTTGGAGTTTTGTTGAGGCGGAGTATCTTCGGCGGCCTCTGGCAGGGATTCCGAGGAGTTAATGTAAAAAAAGCGCAAAGATTAGTTGGAAAGTACCTCCCGTTTACTTATTTTTGCCCGTTAAACATCTTGTCGCAAACAGAAAACAAGAACTTTAATCCATATGTCAAAAATGGCAAGAACACTCAAAATCAGAGACCTGACGTTGCGCGACGGCCAGCAGTCGTCGTTCGCGACGCGCATGACTCAGGCGCAGATCGACCGCTGCCTGCCTTATTACAAGGATGCGAAATTCTACGCAATGGAGGTTTGGGGCGGCGCCGTGCCCGATTCGGTGATGCGTTATCTGAACGAGAATCCTTGGACTCGTCTCGAAACGATCCACCAGGCCGTGGGCAGCGTCTCGAAGCTCACCGCTCTTTCGCGCGGCCGCAACCTCTTCGGCTACTCGCCCTACACGGACGAGATCATCGACGGATTCTGCCGCAACGCCATCCAGAGCGGTCTGGGCATCATGCGTATCTTCGACGCATTGAACGACGTGGACAACGTGAAGTCGACCATCAAGTACGTGAAGCAGTACGGCGGCATCGCCGATTGCGCGGTCTGCTATACGGTCGACCCCAAATATCCCGAACCGGGTTTCTTCCAAAAGTTGATGGGTAAGAAGAAGCCTGCTCCGGTCTTCACCGACGCTTACTTCCTCGACAAGGCCAAGCAGATGGCCGCCTTGGGCGCCGACATGATTACCATCAAGGACATGTCGGGTCTCATCCCGCCGCGCCGCGTCGCCACGCTCGTCAAGTTGCTCAAGCAGAACTTGTCCATTCCCGTCGATTTCCATACCCATTGCACTCCGGGTTACGGCTTGGCTTCGGTTTTGGCTGCCATCGTCGCCGGCGTCGACATCGTCGATACCAATTGTTGGTACTTCGCCGAGGGTACGGGCGCTCCGGCTCTCGAACTGGTCTACGTCTTCTGCAAGAAGCTCGGCATCGACCTCGGCGTCAACATGGAGGCCGTGGCTAAGATCAACACCCAGTTGCGCGAAATCCGCAAGGAGCTCAACCAGTCGGTCTTCGGCACCGAGAAACCCGAGCCGAAGCCTTTCAATCCCCTCACCGACAAGTTGCCCGCCGAGATCGACGCTTTGTTCGACGAGGCGATCCGCGCCGCACAGGCCGACAACGAGGAGGCCACTACGGCCGCTTGCCGCAAGATCGAGGCTTACTTCGGCTTCCCCGCTCCCAACGAGCTCGTGCAGAAGGCCGAGATCCCGGGCGGCATGTACTCCAACATGGTGGCCCAGTTGCAGCAGCTCAAGGCCGAGGAGATCCTGCCCCGCGCCATGGAGTTGATTCCTTCGGTGCGTCTGTCTGCCGGTCTTCCGCCGTTGGTAACTCCCACGTCGCAGATCGTGGGTGCACAGGCCGTCAATTGCGCGCTCGATGAAAAGGCGGGCCGTCCGATGTATACCAACAAAAGTTCGCAGTTCGTGGGCTTGGTCAAGGGCGAATACGGCAAGACGCCCGTCAAGATCGACCCCGAGTTCCGGTTCAAGATCTGCGGTATCCGCGAGGAGACTCCCTACGACACGTCGAAATACCAGATGCAGCCCAACCCCGAGCTGCCCGAGGCCGGCGGTGCGAAGTTGGCCGCAACCGAGAAGGAGGTGCTCTTGCTGG
>JAIDKM010000147.1 GCA_029051915.1 Alistipes sp.
GCTCGTCGTCGGCCGTGGCGAAGATCGTTTTGTTGATGCCTGCCACCAGTGTATCGACGTCGATCTTCAGCTCCTTGTTCTCGGCGCTGAGCTGAGGTACGGCCGGATAGCTTACGGCACTGGCACCGGGAATCGAGAGCGTACCGCTTTTCCAGCTGATCTTGATCTCCCAGTTCTTGTCGTTGACCTCGATGGTCAGCGGCATTTCGGGAAACTCCTTCAGCGATTCGAGCATCAGCTTGGGAGTCGCGATGGTACCCTCGCTTTCCACGCTTTCGACCGTGATCGAACCGATGAGCGTCGTTTCGAGATCCGAAGTGGCGACCTTGAGCTCGTTGCCGCTCAGTTCCATGAGGAAGTAATCGAGGATGGGCAGCGTATTTTTATTGCTGATGACCTTGCCGGTCGTGGCCAGCAGAGAGAGCAATGCGGAGCTTGATACGGAAAATTTCATAGGTGTTCTTTCTGTTTATTTCTGTTATGTTCTGTTTCTGTTGATCCGGTTTCGGGTTACAAGGTCGCCAGCTTGTCGAGCGCCATTTCGATCATCTTCCGCACGAACGGTTTGTAGTCGGTGCAGGCGTCGAGGGCGATGCGCTGGGCGATGATCGTGCAGATCGTAGCGGCCCGATGTCCCATCAGTGCGGCCAGTCCGGCCAAAGCGGAGCCCTCCATTTCGAAGTTGGTGATACGGCGGCCGCCGAAATCGAACGATTCGATCTTCTCGTTCAGGTGCGCATCGTGCGGTTCGAGCCGCACCCAGCGGCCCTGAGGAGCGTAGAAACCCGGAGCGGCGATGGTCATGCCCTCGACGGTGGAGTCCTTGAAGAGCTCGAAGAGGGTTCGGTCGGCATTGGCGAAATAAGGACGCGGCATCTTCTCGTACCACCCCGTATGTTTCACGAATGCTTCCTCCAGCTCCAGGTCGCAGACCGCATCGCGGCCTTTGTAGTAACTCAGCAAGCCGTCGAAGCCAACCGACGTACGCGAGAAGAGGAAGTCGCCCACTTTGATGTCGGGCTGAATGGCACCCGAGGTACCCAGCCGCACCAGTGTAAGCTGCTTTTTCTCGGCTTTCTCCTGCCGTGTCGAGAAGTCGACGTTGACGAGTGCATCCAGCTCCGTTACCGAAATGTCGATGTTGCCGATGCCGATGCCGGTCGAGAGGACGGACATGCGACGGCCCTTGTAATAACCGGTTACGGTGTTGAATTCGCGGTTCGAAACCTTGCACTCGATGTTGTCGAAGTATTCGGCGACGAGAGCCACCCGACCCGGATCGCCCACCAGAATCACGATATCGGCCAGCTGTTCGGGGCGCAGGTGAAGGTGGAAAATCGAGCCGTCTTCGTTGATTATCAATTCGGAAGCGGGGATGGTACGCATAGCAGTCTGATTTTTGATTTTCATAATTGGCATAAAAGTAATATATTTACATCGAATAACAAAACTTCGGAGCAAAAATTTCATTATAATTAGGTATCGAAAATATTCAGCAATATGACGCTTATCAAATCCATTTCGGGTATTCGCGGCACCGTCGGAGGTGCTGCGGGCGAGAATCTGACGCCGCCCGACGTCGTGAAGTTCACAACGGCTTACGCCCGACTGATCGCTCAGCGCAATCCGGGCAAAAAACTTACCATAGTCGTGGGGCGCGATGCCCGTATTTCGGGCCGGCTGGTCGCCGACCTGGTCGAAGGTACCCTGTTGGCCTGCGGGGCCGATGTCATTGATGTCGGGATGTGTACGACGCCCGGCACCGAGATGGCCGTAATCACCAAAAAGGCGGATGGCGGCATCATCATCACGGCGTCGCATAATCCGCGCCAGTGGAACGCACTCAAG
>JAIDKM010000148.1 GCA_029051915.1 Alistipes sp.
CGCCGCCCCCGCCGTCTTTGCGGCGCGCCCACCACCATTGGGGCCGGCGGAGGTCGAGGCGCCAATCCTTGGAGAACGAGACGGAGACCGCGGCCTGCAACTCGATGCCGTAAGCATGCACTTTCTTGAGGTTGCGGGGCGAGAAGAACCCTTTGGTTGTCGGCAGCCAGATGATCCAGTCGTCGACGTGCGAGTCGAACCAGGCGGCCGAGCCGCTCAATTTGTATTTGCCGGCCCGGCCCACGGCGAACGACAACCCGGCGTCATACGTCCAGCCGTTCTCTTTCCTGAGGCCGGGATTGCCGCCCGGCAGGAAGTAGAGGTCGTTGAGGGTCGGGAAGCGGAAGTTGCGCGAGACGGAAGCCCTGGCCACGAGGTTGCCCCGCGCGGACAATACGCCGTCGATGAAGAATGCCGGGATCAGGGGCGTCCACTCGGTGCCGTACATCTCCTCGCGCAACACGAGCGACATGCCGAAGCGGTCGACGGGCCGCCATTTGGCCGAGACCGAGCCGGAGAGTTCGATGCGCCCCTTGTCGTAACCCACGATCGCCGTGTTGCCGTCCTGCTTGATGATGTTCTTGTCCTCGCTGCGCACCAAATGCTGGTGCGCCGATACGCTGGCCGTGAAGAGCCAGCGGCTCCCGATGCTGTATTCGCCCTCGGCCTGCCCGTAGAAGGTGTTTATCTTGCTGCGCGAGCGGGTCATCGACGCCATCGTGCCGTTGCCCACGTCGCGCTTGTAGTCGTAGGCCATCCAGGTATGTATGTAACCGGCTTTGGCCGCGACTTTCCAGTTGCTGCGCAAGTGATCCCACGAGAGGATTCCGCGGAAAGTCTGCTCGCGCTGGCGGTTCTCGAAGTCGGTCGCGTCGCCGTAGTCGGTCGTGAGCATGGGCAGCTCGCGGTTCGAACCGATGTACCAGGCGTTGAGCCCGAAGCGGTCGCCGCGTCCGGTGTTGCAGTAGACCTCCTGCAGGAGGTGCAGGTCGCGGTAGGCGCCGCTGCGGTTGCGCTCGGTGGGGTAGTACTGCCCGATGATGTTCTTCTCGTCGTCGTAGATGTTTTCTTTCTTGTCGCGGTTGCGGTACTTGTAATCGTTGGGCGACGAGGAACAGACCGCGCGGGTCGAGACCTGCCAATGCTTGTCGCCGTAAGTCAGGCGCAAGAACTCGTCGAAAGTCTTGAACGACCCGATGCCCTGGATGTACTGCAATCCGAACCCGCGGGCCTCGGCGGGTCGGGTCGCGAGCTTCACGGCGCCGCCCAGCCCGCCGCCCGTCTCGTTGACGGACGAGGTGCCGTGCAGCAACGAGGCGTCGTCGATGAAGTAAGCGGGAATCATCGAAAAGTCGGTCATGCCGAGCATCGGGTTGTTGATGCGCATGCCGTTCCAGGTAACTTGCGTATGCGAGGGCGACGTGCCGCGGAACGCGACGGTAGAGAGGGTGGCGCGGCCGTAGCTTTTGACGAAGATCGAAGAGTTGAACGTCAGCACGTCGGCCATCGAAAGGGCGATGTTCTCCTGGAGCACTACCGAATCGAACTTGGTCTGCTGCACGCCGATCTCCTTGATGGGGCGCTGCCCGACGACCGTAACCTCGGGAATGGAGTGCACGCGCCCGCTCCAGTCGTCTTGTGCCGCGAGGGGCAGACCGGGCAACAACGCCAGCAACAGGAGCGAGGTTCGTTTCATAGGTGTCGTGCGTTATTTCCAGCAAAAGGCGCCGGGGGTGATGCCGGCATAAAACCGGTCGAGCAACTCGCCGCCGGCCGAGTAACGGCAGACGACGCCCGGCTGCTGGTAGTCGATGGCGTCGGCGACGTAGACGTCGCCCCGCACGGGATCGACTGTGAGTCCGTAGTAGATCGTACCGCCGTACTCGACGAAAGGTCTTACGGGCAAGCGCTCGGCCCCGACGTCCATGCGCCAGATGTCGTTGTTGATCCAATAGAGCGTGTCGCCCGAGCCGTTGAGCTGCACCTCCGAAGGTGTGTCGCCCATTCTGAACCCGAACCGCTTCTCGACAGTGAACGTTTCGGCGTCGATGCGGCAGAGCGAGGGGGCCTCGTGGCCGTAGGGCGAACCCTCGTAACCGCCGTCGGTAACGGTCCAGAGCTTGTTGTTGCAATCCAAAACGAGCGAATTGGGCTGGATGCCCACCGTGAGCTCGCCGACCACCGTGTCGGTTTCGGTGTCGATCCTCAGGATGCGGTTCTGGTATGACCAGCAATTGACGTAGACGTATTTTCCATGCTGCACCATCTGCTCCGTCGAGCCGCTCTCCATTGTCATGCCGGGGCACTCGATGTAGCCGGTGATTTCGTAACGCCGGGGATCGACGATGAAGATGCGGTTGTCCCACAGCTGGGTGACGTAGGCCTTTTCGTCGCTCAAGAAATGGATGTAGCGCGGCGAGGTGAGGTTCGTGATGCGCCCGACCTCCTTGAAGGTGTCGAGGTCGATGGCGAAAATCACATGGGAGTTGTTCACGACGATCCAGCCCGTGCCGCCCCGCACGGTCATCGACTGAGCCACGTCGCCCAGTTTCATGCCGTTGGCGCGGCAGAACACCTCGTTCTCGACCTGCTGCGTTTCGGGATCGTAGTACGAGAGCGAGGCGTTGCCGTATTGGAAATTGCCCTCGCAGGCGATGAAGAGCCCAGAGCCCGAAGCCGCGAAATCCTCCGTGGAGCCGTAGTCCCACTTCATGCAGCCGGCGAACCCGAGGGCCGCGAGGCAGGCGCAGAACGTATGTCGCAAGAGACCGGTTTTCATGCTTGTACTGTGGCTTCTGGTTTTACAGGTTGCCGGTGATCGACAGATCCTCGAAAGAGAAGACCTCGGTGGAAATCTCGCCCAACCACCCGCTTTGGGACAGGACGCCGCACTGCACCTTGATGAAGTCGACGTACTGCAGATCGACGGGGGTGCCGTCGCGATGGACGGCGCGGTCGATTCGGAATCCGTTGCGCTGGCCGCTGCCGTCCGCCGTCTCCGCCCCCAGCGTGTCCGAGCCGAGGTTGTCGGCATAGCCCCAGTCGTAGGGGGCGTTGCTCCACTGTCCGGTGGCGGGATCCTGCCGGCTGCGGGGCGACAATCGGGTACCCGAGAGGGTATAGCTTGCCTCCCGGATCCAAGCCGGATAGTAGAACTCGTGCCGGTGGTAGGAGTTGATCTCGATCGTACCGGCCCGGCCCTCGCTGTCCGTCCACGGTGTCGGCGCGTTGGCGGCGGGCCGGTAATAAGTAACCTCGTAATCCTGTACGGTGCCCTCGGCGCCCGTTTCCGAGCCGGCCAACTCGTACCATTCGTCGTCCGGCAAGCCGTTGCCGTCGGTGTCCTGCATGACCCAGACGATGCCGGGCTCGCTGGAGGTGCCGATTGCATTGCCCTGAATCGCGAAGTCGTATGCCCGGCCGCTCCGGACGATGCTGTGGTCGAAGCCGACGACGATATACCCGCCGAAAGAACCCAGCGACACGTAACTTTTGTCGGAGAGCCGTTCCGAGGCATATTCGGCGGCCTGCTGCGGTGTCGAGACCGACTGCGTGAACTCGTTGACGAACTGCCCCGGGGCGGGCATGTATTCATAGACCCGGCTCCCGAAGCCGGAGCTGGCTGCGGTGGCCCGGCGGAGACGATCCGTCTCCGTTTTCTGGTCGCAGATCACCCGGACGGAGGCTGTTGCCGAAGCATCGGCCCGCGTGATGTTGCGGGAGATCCGCTGTGCTGCGGTGCCGGACGTCTCCGTAACGGTAACGCAGACCGTATATTCGCCCGCGATGTCGGGCGTGAAGCGGAAGACCCGGCCGTCGGCGCCCTCGACCGGCACGCCGTCGACGCTCCACCGGAACTGCGGGTGCTCGAAGTACTCCAGCAGGGGCCGCAGGTAGAGGGGCCGCCCGGCGAAGGTATGACGATCCGTAGCGGTCTGCAGGAGGGAGGGAGTCGGGAACCGAACCTCGTAAGGCATGGTCTCCACGACCTCGATGTCGAGGCTGCGGAGGGTCTCGCCGTCGCAGTTGGAAGCCCGGATCGCGATCGGGTAGGTGCCGGGTTCGGTCTCGCGGAAGGT
>JAIDKM010000149.1 GCA_029051915.1 Alistipes sp.
ATTTTATAGAACAACTCTCCGACGAAAGTACCTCGGGAACTCCGCCCTGTCCTGGGTTCCCGGTCGGGAACCCAGGGCGGAGCCTGCGTGTGAGTTGCGCGCCCGTCGGACGGGCTTCTTAAAGTATGATTTCCGGAATATCCTCGCCTTCGATCCAATCGGTGATCGTAGCCTTAGGCTCGATAGTAACGGCGGTGAATTTCAAAGTGATATCGTACGTATATCCCTCCTGGAAACCGGTGGTGGGAACCGACACGGGAACCTCGCGCGAACCTCCCTTCTCGGTCTCGACGACCAGCGTCAGCGAACCGTCGGCAGCGATCGGAGCGACCATCGCATAACCGCACTCGACCTCGTTGTTCTTGGGCTCGGCGGGTTCAGTAGCATCCTCGCCGTCGCCGGCATCGGGAGTTTCGGTCTCACCGGCATCGGGATCGGTCGAGTCATCAGGAGCGTCCGCAATACCGAGTTCCAGATCATAGGTAATATCGGCATCGTCGGCAACCTGCTTCTTGACCAGATCGAGATCCGCAACTTCGCCCTCGAATGCAACCGTCGCGGGCAGCGTAATCTTGCACGTGGGCTTCTGATCCTTGAGCGTGATGGACTTGATCTTGCCCCATACCCCTGCAGCGTCGGTATCCGTGGCATAAGCCAGAACCTTCAGCAATGCAAGCTGGTGTTTGAAATGGAAGATCTTGTTCTTCGCAGCATCCGATGCGTTAATACCGAAAACTTCTTTCTTGTCGCCCTCCAGCTCCTCAGTCAGCATGATGTCGGTCTCGCCGTCGATGGTGAAGGAGATCTCGCCGGCGGCTACCGCATTGTCCGGATACCAGCCGACCAGCTTCGACGAATTGTTGGAGACACGGCTCAGGTAGTACTGCTTCGTATCGAATACGATATCCGAAGCATCCGCATCGGCAGCCGGCAGCTTGTTCGACGTGGCATTGACTTTCCACTTGGCGGACAGGGCTGTTACAGCCGAATAATCGGCAGGATAGTTGCCATCGGTGTCCTGGTCGATACGCGCAAAAGCGACATCCAGATCCGAACCGTAGCTCGAATCGATCACGGCACGCGAGGACAACGACTTGGAAACTATGGTTCCGGGAGCCTTCACGCCACCGCAAAGAAGCATTTCCACACTGGAATTGTCGATCGGCTGCGTTCCCTCCGACTCGTTCTTCGAACATCCGGCAAACAGAACAGCCGAAATGCCAAGCATCGAAAGGACGGCGTTTCTTACAGAAGTTTTCATTGTCTTTGTTTTTATAAGTTTGTATTTTTCAATCATCACTTGTTTTGCCGAGGGCTCGACACCGGGATTTGCGGACTCTTCGCGAAGCTCGGAACATCATTTTCATGAACACGGACCACTCGCCGCGTTTCTTAGCGACTGTAAGGGGAGATTCAACCCCTTACAGCCTGTATAGCGT
>JAIDKM010000015.1 GCA_029051915.1 Alistipes sp.
GGTTGAGCTCGGCGTGCAGGACGATCCGCAGGCGGGTGTCGGCCTCCGACACCTTGTGCAGCTGAATCCAGAATGCGAAGTCGACGGGTACGCCTCCCTGGTCGCCTACGATCTTGACGTGTTTGGGTTCGACCCGTTCTTCCATGCGGAGCTTCACCGTAAAGCCTTTCGCCTTGAACGAGCAGTGTTCTTCGTCGGCCTGCCACTCCTCGACGCGGTCGGCCAGCGCCGGTGTCAAGTTGTCGAAGCGGCTGATGGCCGCATAGATCTGTTCCGCGGGACGCAGAATCTGTTGTTGTTGGGAGATGTATTCTTGCATGATTCAATAGATTTCGAATGTTCGCGCCGTCTCGCTGTCGACGGTGATGCGTACTTCGATCGCTTCGTCGGGCAGCAGGGGTTCGATCTTCTCGGGCCACTCGACCAGGCAGATGTCGCCCGAGTAGAAATATTCTTCGTAGCCCAGGTCGAAGGCTTCGCGCGGGTCGTCGATGCGGTAGAAGTCGAAGTGATGGATGCGGCTTCCGCCGGCGCCTTCGTATTGGTTGACGATGGCGAATGTCGGGCTCGTTACGGTGTCCGCCGCGCCCAGTTGCGCAACTATTTCGCGGATCAGCGTGGTTTTGCCGGCGCCCATCGCGCCGCGCAGCGCCACGACGTTGCGGCTGCCCAGCAGGCCGACGATCGCTTCGGCCACCTGCGGCAGTTCGTCCTGCGAGGTGATGTGGAGGGTTTTCATCGTTTGGGTTTCAATACTAAGTAGGGTACGATCATCTCTTCCATCGAGATGCCGCCGTGCTGGAACGTGTTGCGGTAGTAGCGGATGTGG
This sequence comes from Alistipes sp., assembly GCA_029051915.1. Lineage (GTDB taxonomy): Bacteria > Bacteroidota > Bacteroidia > Bacteroidales > Rikenellaceae > Alistipes. Next base: position 830 of record JAIDKM010000015.1, read on the forward strand.
CGGTTGGCGTCGTTGTTGTAGATCAGAAAGTCGGTGTTGTAGGCGAAGATGTAGCTCGACGTGAGGTTGCTCGACGGCAGCTGGATGTCTTCGGGTTTCAGCACTTCGTATACTTCGCGCGAGTTGTAGGCCAGGTTGCGGCCCGTCTTGTAGCGCAGGTTGGCCGAGGTCTCGCGGTCGCCCGTAACTTTCACGGGGTTGTCCACGCGGATGGTGCCGTGGTCGGAGGTGATGACGACCGTGTGTCCCCGTTCCGAGAGGAGCTTGAGGATCGTGTAGAGATCGGAGTGCTCGAACCACGAGCGCGTCAGCGAGCGGAACGCCGCTTCGTCTTCGGTCAGTTCGCGGATGATGTCGGTCTCTGTGCGGGCATGGGAGAGGATGTCCAGAAAATTGTAGACGATCACCGAGAAATCGGCATCGTATACCTTTTGTATATTATCTACCAGGCGGCGCCCCTGCTCGGGACGCACCAGTTTGTCGAACGAGAATTTCCATTGTTTCCCGTTCTGGGACATCAGCCGGCGCAGGAAATCTTCTTCGTATTGGTTCTTGCCGCCCTCTTCGTTGTCGTTGAGCCACTTGTCGGGCATCAGGCGGTCGATGGCCAGCGGCATCAGCCCCGCGAAGATGGCGTTGCGGGCATATTGCGTGGCCGTGGGCAGAATGGCACAGTAGAAGTCTTCGGCCGCCACGTCGTAGTAGCCGCGCAGCAGCGACGAGATGGCCCGCCACTGGTCGTAGCGGAAGTTGTCGATCAGCAGCAGCGTGGTTTTCGGGTTTTCGTCGGCCACCGGGAAGATCTTCGTGCGCATGAGCGTATGCGACATCACCGGGGTGTCGTCCGCACGTTTGTTGATCCAGTTGTAATAGTTGCGGCGTACGAACTTCGAGAATTCCTGGTTGGCTTCCGATTTCTGGTAGGTCAGCACCTCCTTGATGCTGCGGTCGGTCGAATCTTCCAGTTCGATCTCCCACGAGGTGAGCCTCCGGTAGAGCGAGCACCAGTCCTGGAACGTGTCGGCCATCTGCAGCGACTGCGTGATGCGGCCGAATTCCGAGCGGTAGTCGGCCGTGGTCTGTTCGGTTACCAGCTGCTGCGAGTGGACGATCTTCTTGATCGAGAGCAGCACCTGGTTGGGATTCACGGGTTTGATAAGGTAGTCGGCGATCTTCGAACCCACGGCCTTGTCCATGATGTTCTCTTCCTCGCTCTTCGTTACCATGATTACGGGCGTCGTGGGACGCACCTCCTTGATTTTGGGCAGCGTCTCTAGCCCCGTCATGCCGGGCATCATCTCGTCCAGAATAATCAGGTCGTAGGCTCCTTCCGACGCCATGTCGATCGCGTCGTAGCCGTTGTTGCAGGTCTCCACGTCGTAACCTTTCTGACGGAGGAAGAGTACGTGGGGTTTGAGCAGTTCGACTTCGTCGTCGACCCAGAGTATTTTGACCATAGTCGTTGCTTTACGTTTGCAAAAGTACGTTTTTTTAGTGCCAAACGCAAAAACCGGGAAATTATTGGACGGATTTCGAAGTTTTGCCCGATATTTGTTTATCGCCTTGTGGCTGTGCAAGGTAAGTCGCCGCCCGCAAAAACGCGAAAAATTTTTGCCGTTTGTTGGCGGTTATACAAAATAAAGCGTATATTTGCAGACTCGTTTTTCATAAAAGGACTTAATTTTTAATATCATATAAGCTATGACAAAAGCAGACAT
>JAIDKM010000150.1 GCA_029051915.1 Alistipes sp.
AAAAAACGGTGCAGAATATTCTGCACCGTTTTTTCTTGGAATAGGCTTCGGCTTAGCCCAGAATGCTGTCGGTACCCTGGGATGCGCCGGGCATCTGCACGTCCGAACCGTTCCCCAGATCGTACTCGTCTACCGTGATGCCGAAGCGATACTGGTAGCTCGGGTTGATCAGGTTGACTACGGGCTCTTCCGTATCGTCGTCCCCTTCGGGCTCGGGAACAAGACCGCTCTCCGTGCCGTTGAAGATCAGCGTGTAGACATACTTGCGGTTCTGCTGCCATTCGTACCACGTCTTGCCGTTCTCCTCCCAGGTCGTATTCGATACGGGAGCTACGGCGGCCCATACGAAGATCGTCTCGTTGTAGGCGTTCATCGTACCCTTGTAGCGGTTGTAGATCAGCTGACCGTCTACGGTCTGCGGGTAGTCGGCGTACTTCGTCGGGTTGTTCTTAGGGGTGATCTTCAGCAGGACGAGGATTCGAGCGCTCTTGTCGCCTTTGCTGCCGTCCCACTTGGTGAACTTCTGGGGAATGATGAACCACGGCTTGAGCTGAGTCTTGCCCGGCTGGGGTGCGTAGCTTTCCGTAAAGATGTGTCCGGTCAGATCCTGTACCTTGTCGGTCAGCTTGACGGTCAGTGCGTTGGTGTTACCCTTTACGCCCGGCTCCACACCGGCGAACGAGAAGTAGTTCAGATAAGAACCCGTTGCCTGCTGGCTGTAGTCGATGTCCCATTCGCAGAAGTCGTCGGGGTTGTTGCCGCCCTCCTGGAAAATGTCCTTCAGGTTGGGGATGAAGTCGACGTTCGTGTCGCCCTTCGCCCAAGTCATCTTGCCCGAAGTGTGTACGCGGTCGAGTTTGAAACCGGCAATTTCGATGTCGAGATCCTCGGACGACTGGTTTACGGCCCTGAAGCAGATCTGCGAGAGCGCATGACGGAAGTTGAGCGAAATGGTCTCGTTCGTCGGCATCACGTTGCGGGATACGGCGTAGATGAAGTCGTCCCAACC
>JAIDKM010000151.1:0-1311 GCA_029051915.1 Alistipes sp.
CCCATAAACTGGTGAAACACGAATCGGAAATGGAGAACGACGTGAACGCTTCGTTCATTTTGCCGAAGAAACCGGCGAACCTCCTCAAGTCGGTGCTGCTGAAAGAAGACGACGCTATCGAGGTGACTTTCGACTCGAAGAACGCCCAGTGCAAGCTGAAGAGCCACACGTTGGTATGCCGGCTGATCGAGGGCAACTATCCCAACTACGGCGCCGTGATTCCCGAGAACAACCCCAACAAGGTGCTGGTCGACCGCATCGAACTGCTCAACGGCATCAAGCGTGTGGCTGTCTGCTCGAATCCGACGACCAACCTGATCCGCATGGACATCACCAACAACAAGATCGCCCTCACGGCTCAGGACATCGATTTCTCCGTATCGGCCAACGAAACGATTTCGTGCAGCTACGACGGTTCGGAGATCTCAATCGGCTTCAAATCGACTTTCATGGTGGAGATCCTCTCGAACATGGAGACTCCGACCGTGCAGGTGGAGTTGGCCGACTCGACCCGCGCCGGCGTCTTCAAGCCCGTATACGACGAGAAGCAGGCCAATGCGACGCTGATGCTCCTCATGCCGATGATGATCAACGCTTAAGGGGATCCGATGAAGCTGAATCTCAAACGCCCGATCATCTTTTTCGATCTGGAGACCACGGGCGTCGACACCTCGAAAGACCGTATCGTCGAGATTTCGATGGTCAAAGTCATGCCCGACGGCGAGGAGATCGTCAAAACCCGGCGAATCAATCCCGGCATGCCCATTCCGCCCGAAGCGACGGCCATACACGGCATCAGCGATGCCGACGTGGCGGATGCACCGACATTCGCGCAGGTCGCCAAATCGCTCGAACAGTTCGTCCGGGGCTGCGACTTCGGGGGCTTCAACTCCAACCGGTTCGATCTGCCGATGTTGGTCGAGGAGTTCATGCGTGCCGGCATCGACGTGGATTTCAAACGCCGCAAGTTCATCGACGTGCAGAATATCTTCCATAAAAAGGAGCAGCGTACATTGGTGGCGGCCTACCGGTTCTACTGCAATAAGGAGTTGGAAGACGCACACTCGGCCGAAGCCGACACGCGGGCGACCTACGAAGTCCTCAAGGCTCAGCTCGACCGTTACGACGACCTCGAAAACGACGTGGATGCGCTGGCTGCTTACTCGTGCCGTGCCGAAGCGGCCGATTATGCCGGGCGGATTCTCTACAACGACAAGGGCGAAGAGATCTTCGGATTCGGCAAATACAAGGGCCGTTCCGTAACGGAAATATTTCGTGAAGAACCGAGTTACTACGCATGGACTGTATCTT
>JAIDKM010000151.1:1321-4860 GCA_029051915.1 Alistipes sp.
GCGATTTTCCGCTCTACACCAAGAAGGTCATCACCGAGATCCGCATGCGCGACAAACTGAAATAGATAGAATGAAACGGTTTTGTGCCATCGTCTTATTGCTGGCATGGGTTTTCTGCGCCTCGGCTGCCGAAAAATCCGGAATCGTAGTCAGCATCAACGGTGCGAAATACTACATCCACACCGTACAGGCCGGCGAAACGCTCTATTCGCTGGCAAAAACTTATGAAGTAGGCGAGCAGGTCATCGTCGAGAACAATCCCGCCGCAGCGCACCAGCTGCAGGCAGGCATCAGCCTGAAAATCCCGTTCGTCGCAGCATCTGTCGGACATCCGTCCGAAAAGAAGCTCCGCAAGACTTTCGACATGCACTACGTGAGCGAGGGGGAGACGCTCTACGCCATCTCAAGGCAATACGAAATCCCCATCCAAACCATCATCGAGGATAATCCGTCGCTCGACCCGCTCCGGCTGCGCCCCGGCGAACGGATTCTGATCCGCAAAAAGATGATCGGTTCGGAAGACGAAGCGGGCAGCCGTTCCGGGTGGGAAAAATACCGTTCCTCGCTGAACAGCATCGCCGAACCCGGCAAAGCCTACCATATCGTTCGGGCCGGGGAGACTTTCTACTCGCTGGCTCGTCGGTTCGGCATTTCCGAAAAGGAACTCTCGCAGCTCAACAACGGTTTGCAGCCCGCCGACTTGAAGGCCGGAGCGATCATTCAAATCCCGGCGCTCCCGAATAGCCAGGTCATCCCCGAGCAGCAACAGCCGGAATACGGAATATACACGCATCCGTCGGTGCAGGACGATACGTTGCGGCAGGAGGATACCGAGGTGCCCATCCGTCAAGCCGAGGAGATCGAATTTCGGGCACTGCACCGCAACAGACCTCTGCAGGTAGCGCTGTTGCTGCCGCTGGAGGTCGAGGGCAGCGCCCCGAATGCCAACTACCTCGAATTCTATCAGGGTTTTCTACTGGGTCTGGATAGTGTGAAGATCCACCGCGGGCTCTCGGTGGATGTAACGCTGTTCAACACAGGCCGCGATCCGGAAAAGATCGAAAGAATCATCGAGAGCGACGAGTTCCGCCGCGCCGATCTGATCGTCGGGCCGGTCTACGAAGACGAGCTGGATGCCGTCATCCGTTTCGCCGAGGAGAGGAAGATACCTGTAATTTCACCGTTGGCCCATATCGAACGGATGAACAGCGACGTGCTCTTTCAGCTGGCACCCGATCCGGCCACCAAATATGAAAAGGCCGCCGAGTTGTTGAACGGCGAACGCCGCATCACACTGATCTACACGGCCGACACCGACCAGGAGTTCGAATCGGAAATGCTGGCGCTGATCGGCGACCGCGAATACCGGCGCCACACCTATAAGTATGAGCACCCCAACGACATCGCCCGTCGTACCAGTAGCCGCAGTCCGGCCGATCTGACGTTTCTGCTGAACAACGAGGAGGAGAATCTCTTCATCGTCATGGCCGACAACGAGGTCGACGTAGATCGGATTCTGGCAGCCCTGGCTTCGGCCGACACGAGCATCGCGGCCCGCGGAAAAATCGTTCCCAACTTCATGGTGCTGGGCAATGCCCGCTGGAACCGCTACGGCAACATCGACCGCACCATGTTCTTCAAGGATCGGGTGGTCTTCCTTTCGACCTACCATGCCAAGCGGGACACAAGCATCGTAAAATCGTTCGATGGTGCCTACATCCGGGCATTCAACGCACTGCCGACTCTCTACTCCTATCGGGGTTTCGACACGGCGATGATCTTTGTTCCGGCCATGTACAACGACATAGAATATGACATGGAGGGACGCCGCTACACTCCGTTGCAAACTTCCTACGTCTTCGGGCAGGATGGAGTCCGGCTCAACCATGTCAATCGCAACTGGACTCGGGTGAACTACCTGTCCGACTATACCATCACCATCGAATAAGTTTATGGCTACGCTGACCAACGGGATTCCCGAAAAAACGATCGAGCGCCTGAGCGAATATCGCCGCACGCTGCTCGCCAGCCATCGGCAGGGCATCACGCACATCTTTTCGCACGTGCTGGCCGGCATCCACGGCATCACGGCCGTGCAGGTACGCCGCGACCTGATGTTGATCGGCTTTTCGAGCGACACGAAAAAAGGCTACGACGTGCAGGTGCTGATCGAATACATCAGCAAGATCCTCGATAGCCCGGCTCCGATGAACATCGCCGTGTTGGGTATGGGACACCTGGGACAGGCCATCACCAAATATTTCAACGGCAAGGGGCTCAACCTGAAAATCACCGCAGCGTTCGACGTCGATCCCGAAAAGGTGGGCCGGACGATCGACGGCATTCCCTGTTACCACATGAACACGTTCGAAAACATGGTCGAAGACCGGGATATTTCGATCGTGATCCTCTCTTCGCCAACGAAAGTAGCGCCGGAACTGGTACTGCCGATCATCAACGCCGGCATCAAGGGTGTTCTCAACTTCACCTCCACGCCGCTGAATTTCCCGCAAGGTATCGTCGTCGAAAACTACGACATCACCACGCTGCTCGAAAAGGTCGCTTACTTCGTCAAAGAGACCGACGCATCCAATACGTAGTAGCCCGATGCGTATTTTTCAGGGTTTCGATGCGCTTCCGCAATTCCGGCACGCAGCGGCGACCGTCGGATCGTTCGACGGCGTGCATCTCGGACATCGGGCGTTGCTCAGGCACTTGACAGGCATTGCCCGGACTGCTGGCGGCGAAAGCGTCGTGCTGACTTTCGAGCCCCATCCGCGCATCGCATTGGGACGGGCCGAGGGGATGCGGCTGCTCACTCCGCTCGACAAGAAAATCGAGCTGTTGTCCGCATTGGATATCGATAACTTGGTCATCATCCCGTTCGATCGAGCGTTCAGCACACTTTCGGGCCGAGAGTTCATCGAGCGCTGCATCTGCGGCGCCGTAGGAGCCGAAACGTTGATCGTGGGCTATAATCACCGCTTCGGACACGACCGCATCGGTGCAGCCGAAATCGAGGCTCTGGAGCTTCTCCGGGTCGTACGGGTCGACGAGTGCCGGGTGGCAGGCGAGCACGTCAGCTCGACGGTGATCCGCCGATTGCTCGACGAGGGCAGGGTAGAGGAGGCCGAACGACTGTTGGGACACTGCGTTTCAATAAAAAATCAAAAATTATGAATGCTTTCGACTGTTCCGTCCGCGTATGGTACAAACATACCGACCAAATGGGTATCTGCCATCACTCGAACTACATCTGTTATTACGAAGCAGCCCGCAGCGAATGGATGCGGGCTTTGGGTCTGCCGTTCGCGGAGGTCGAGCGCCGGGGCATCATGATGCCCATTCTGGAAGTACAGTCCAAATACCTGCGTCCCGCGCACTACGACGAGCTGCTGACCGTGCGGATCATGCTCAAGGAGTTACCCGCGGCCCGCATCACGTTCATCTACGAAATCTAAAACGAACAGGGCGACCTGCTCTATTAAGGCATGACGCAGCTGGGATTCTTGCACAGAGACACGCGACGTCCCTGCCGC
>JAIDKM010000152.1 GCA_029051915.1 Alistipes sp.
AACGCCGCCGCCACATGGCGGCGCATGTGGCTTCGGTGCGTCAACACGTCGCGGAGCTGGGGCGCAAAGAATACCAGAGGCTGCTGAACTCGCCGGACTTCGTCATCATGTTCGTACCCAACGAACCGGCCTTCCTGGCGGCGCTGCAAAACGACCCGGCGATCTGGTCGGACGCCTACGAAAAGAAAGTGATCGTAACGTCGCCGACGAACCTTTTCGCGCTGCTCAAGCTGGTGGCCGACCTCTGGAAATACAACGAACAAGACAAGAACACGAAAGAGATAGCGGCCTGCGGACTGAAGCTCTACGAACAACTGGTGGCCTTCACGGCCTCGCTCGAAGGAGTCGGGACGGCGCTGGACAAGGCGCGCGATGCCTATGCGGATGCCCACAAACGACTCACCTCGGGCAACGACAACATCATCCGGGTAGGCGAACGGCTGCGCAAGACGGCCTGTCTCCAACCCAAACGCCGGCACGCGGCACGCACCCTGGAACTGGCGGGCGAAGAAGAGACCGAATGACAAAAGGATCCCGGGCTTCCGACCCGGGATTTTTCTGCGACGCGGCGCCCCCTTGCGATCCGAATCAAAAGATCTTCTTCCTGGAAGCGGTAACGACGAAGTCCTTGAGGTAGAAAGGCTCGAAGTAAGCGACGTCCTCCGTACGTCCGGCGATGAAAGCCTCCTGGGCCATGCGGGCGAGCCCGCGAGCCGAAGGAGCGACCTCGACGAACTGTGCGCCGGGCAACAAGTCGACGCACTTGCGGGCCCCGCTGCCGAAGATGACGAACGGCCGGTCTGCCGACCGGAAAGCGGCGAAACTACCGGAGTCGACGACCTCGGCGGAGACGTCGGAGAGCGGAGAACCCGAGCTGTCGAAGAGCTGCGCGTAGACCTCCATGCGCCGGGCATCGACCATCGGACACAACACGGCCCGATCCCAGTCGTCGACCGACAAGATACCGGCCCGGTGATCCTCGCGGGCGACCTCGGCGAGCGCATCGAGCGACCCGACGGCGACGAGCGGTATGCCCAAACCGTAGCACAAGCCTTTGGCGAACGAGACCCCGATGCGCAAACCGGTATAAGAACCGGGGCCCCGGCCGACGGCGACGGCGTCGAGCCGGTCGGGAGCGATCCCGGTCTCGCGCAAAAGCTCGTCGACGAAAAGGGCCACCTTGCGTGCGTGGTCGCGCCCCTCGTCGCTCTCGCGCAACGAAATCAACTCGCCGTCGCGGGCGATACCCACCGAACAGACGTCGGTGCCGGTCTCTATGCAAAGAATCTGTGCCATAGCTACTTTCTGAAATTTTTCAAAGCCTTGTCCATTTCGCGCTTCGCGTCGTTCTCCTTGAGGTACTCGCGCTTGTCGTAAGACTTGCGGCCGCGGGCGAGGCCGACGACGACCTTGGCCAAGCCACGCTCGTTGAGAAACAACCTGAGGCCCACGATCGTGAGTCCCTTGTCCTGAGCGGCGCGCTGCATCTTGGAGATCTCGCGGGCGGTCAACAACAACTTGCGGTCGCGCCGCGGAGAGTGGTTGTTGCAAGAACCCCACGCGTACTCGGCGATGTTGACACCCCGGATCCAGACCTCGCCCCGGTCGAAGTAACAAAACGAATCGGTCATGGAAGCCTTGCCGGCGCGGATCGACTTGATCTCGGTGCCGACCAACACGATGCCGGCAGTCCACTCCTCGATGATCTCGTAATCGAAGGTGGCGCGCTTGTTTCTTATATTGATCTTTTTCTGTTCCGACATATTCAAATTCAAACCATTTCTACCCCCGCCGCCGGCGAATTGCCGTTTTCCCGGATCGCATGCCCGAAAACGGCACACGAATTGCAACAATTCGTCGCAGAGGGCGGGAATCGGTCAAGGTAACCAATTTCTTTATCTTCGATATGTTTTACACATCTTTCTGTTTATTTTCTGTTTGCACACGGTATGCGCAGCGATGCGTGTACGACCCGATTTCCGCCCCTTTTTTCAAAGAATCAGACGCTGCAACTTTTTAGCCATCGTTACCTTGGCCCGGTTGAGAGCGGCCATGCGCTGCATGATCTCGTCCTCCTGCCCGTCGGTGAGACCCTCCTCGCCGAGCCGGGCCTGGCACTCCTTGATGAGCCCCTCGATGACCTTGGTCTTATAAAGTGCGACGGCCTTCGGAACGCCGACGGCGAGCATCTCGGCGTCGGACTCGACATGAACCTCCTTGCGCTTCCACAACTCGCTGGCGACATAGTTGTCGTCTGAAAAGAGCAGGTCGACCGAGACGTTGCAGACCTCGGGATCGAGGTGGTTCAAGAAGACGTGCGCGGGAACCTCGACGCCGACGCCCGACTGCTGCCACTGCTCCAGGTAAGCGGCCCGGATCTTGTCGTACTGCGGATTGCGGAAAGTGAGATCCCCGTCGGCCAACTCGTCGAAGATGACCTCGGCGACGTTGCAGGCGACCATGCTGCGCCCCTCCTTGAAATCGAAGGAACAATGGCCGTACTTGAGCAGGTATTTGCACAACTCGCGCTCCAGAGCCTCGGCGCTCGATCCGGCCTCGACGTGCTGCACGAACTCGACCTCGGGCGGACGGGGCGTCTCGCGCCGCAAAGCGGTCTGCCGCCGCACGAACTCGTCGGTCTCGCGGTCGCCGGAAGTCGCCAGGCGCTTGCGGGCGACCTCCGAAATGAGGATCTGCTCGTCGATCTCCATGATCCGGGCGCACTCCTGGATATAGACCGAACGCTGGATGGGATCGGGAATCTGCGCGACGGACTGCACCATGTCGCCGATCAGAGCCGCCTTCCTGATGGGATCGCCCTGCGCGTCCTGCAAGAGCAACCGGGCCTTGAAAGCGAGGAAGTCCTGCTCGTTGGCGCGGATATACTCCTGCAACTGTTCTGCGGTATGGCTGCGGGCGAACGAATCGGGATCCTCGGGCTCGGGCAACAACACGACGCGGACGTTCATGCCCTCCTTGAGGATCATGTCGATACCGCGCAACGAAGCGTGGATGCCGGCCGAGTCGCCGTCGTAGATGACGGTGATGTTGCGGGTGAAGCGGCTGAGCAGGCGGATCTGCTCGGTGGTGAGCGACGTACCGGACGAAGCGACGACGTTCTCGACACCGGCCTGGTGCATGGAGATGACGTCGGTATACCCCTCGACGAGGATGGCGAAATCCTGCTGCTGGATCGCCTTCTTGGCGAAGTAGAGTCCGTAGAGCTCGCGCTTCTTGCTATAGATCTCGCTCTCGGGCGAATTCTGGTACTTGGCGACCTTCTTGTCGGTGCGGAGCGTACGCCCGCCGAAAGCGACGATGCGCCCCGAGATGTTATGCACGGGGAACATGACGCGGTCGTGGAAGCGGTCGAAGAGAGACCCGTCCCGCTCGCTCCTGATCGAGAGACCCGTCGAGAGGAGAAACTCCTCCTTATACCCGGCGGCGAGGGCGTCCAGAGACATCCGGTCGCCCTTTGCGGGACAGAAACCGAGGCCGAACTTCTCGATGGTGGCGTCGGTCATGCCGCGCTGCTGGCGGAAATAAGTCATGCCGACGCTCATGCCCTCGCTCTCGTGATGGAGGTAACGGGCGAAGTAATCGGCGGCCCAGCCGTTGAGGGCGAACATCGACTCGCGGTCGTTGTTGCGGCGCTCCTCCTCGGGCGTGAGCTCCTTCTCCCTGACCTCGATGCCATAGCGCTTGGCGACCATCTTGAGCGCCTCGGGATAGGTGATGTTCTCGTGCTCCATGAGGAAAGTAACGGCATTGCCGCCCTTGCCGCAGCCGAAGCACTTGTAGACTCCTTTCGAAGGAGAGACGACGAACGACGGGGTTTTCTCGTTGTGGAACGGACAGCACGCCTGGTAGTTCACGCCCTTGCGCCTGAGCGTAACGAAGTCGCCGACGATATCCACGATATTGGCGGCGGCATAGATGCGGTCTACTGTCTCCCGGTCGATCATAGCGTACAAAGGTAGGAATATTAGAATTAAATAAGAATTAAAAATTAAAAATTCCGTATGACGGCAACCGGGAGCCGAACCGCCATGCCGGAACGTGAACGAGAAGCCTCCATTCCCCACCGCATCCCGAGAAAGAATGCAACCGAATACCCCCGGTCGAAGCCGGAACATTTTTCATTTTCGATTTTTCATTTTTAATCCTATTTTTGCGCCATGGACTTCAAGCTGGTATCGGAATACGCCCCGACGGGCGACCAACCGGAAGCGATCGCCCGGCTGCTCGGAGCGATCCGCGACGGCTCGCAACACAACACCCTGCTGGGAATAACGGGCTCGGGAAAGACCTTCACGGTGGCGAACGTCATAGCGGAGCTGAAACGTCCGACGCTGGTGCTGAGCCACAACAAGACCCTGGCGGCGCAACTTTACGGCGAATTCAAGAACTTTTTCCCGGAAAACGCCGTCGAATACTTCGTGTCGTACTACGACTACTATCAACCCGAAGCCTACCTGCCGGCGTCGGACACCTACATAGAAAAAGACCTCTCGATCAACGACGAAATCGAGAAGATGCGTCTCCAGACCGTGGCGACGCTGCTCTCGGGCCGCCGCGACGTGATCGTCGTGTCGAGCGTCTCGTGTCTCTACGGAGCCGGCAATCCTGCCGACTTCCATGCCACGGCAATCCGCCTGGAAACGGGTCAGACGATCAACTACAAACAATTTCTGTACAAACTGGTCGAAGCCCTCTACACCCGCACGGAACGCGAACTGGAGCCGGCGACGTTCCGAGTGAACGGAGACACGGTGGACATCATGGCGGCGTTCGGCGAATTCGGGAACCAATGCTTCCGGGTGATGTTCTTCGACGATGAAGTGGAAGCCATCTATGCCATC
>JAIDKM010000153.1 GCA_029051915.1 Alistipes sp.
ATATATAAAGTGTATACTTTTGCACTGTGAAAAAAATAACGGAACCGGCCGGATCTCGAAATTCCGGAGCGACGAACTCCGAAAACAGGAGTAGCGGGGCTCTGAAGATCGGGGGCCGCGGGCTTTGAAAAGCGGAGCAAGGGAGCTTTGGGATCAGGGCCGCGGGCTTTGAAAAGCAGGGCGAAGGAGCTTTGGAAATCGAGGGCAAATCGGCGGTCGGGAATCCGCAATGGAGAACAAGTTTTCATTAACAAATAATTCAATCATTATGGCAACTATCAAAATCGGTATCAACGGCTTCGGCCGCATCGGCCGTCTGGTGTTCCGTGCCGCTTGCACGAACAACAACATCGAGGTGGTCGGTATCAACGACCTCGTGCCCGTGGACTACATGGCTTACATGCTCAAGTACGACACGATGCACGGTCAGTTCCAGGGCACGATCGACTATAGCGTCGAGAAGAGCCAGCTGATCGTCAACGGCAAGGCCATCCGCGTAACCGCCGAGAAGGATCCCGCCAACCTGAAGTGGAACGAGGTCGGCGCCGAGTACGTCGTCGAGTCGACCGGTCTGTTCCTCACCAAGGAGAAGGCCGAGGCCCACATCGCCGCCGGTGCCAAGTACGTCGTGATGTCGGCTCCTTCGAAGGACGACACGCCGATGTTCGTATGCGGCGTCAACACCGACACTTACGCCGGTCAGAAGATCGTTTCGAACGCTTCTTGCACCACCAACTGCCTGGCTCCCATCGCCAAGGTGCTGCACGACAAGTTCGGTATCACCGACGGTCTGATGACCACCGTTCACTCCACGACCGCTACTCAGAAGACCGTCGACGGTCCTTCGCTGAAAGACTGGCGCGGCGGCCGTGCCGCTTCGGGCAACATCATTCCCTCGTCGACCGGCGCTGCCAAGGCCGTAGGCAAGGTGATCCCCGAGCTCAACGGCAAGCTGACCGGTATGTCGATGCGCGTTCCGACCCTCGACGTTTCGGTCGTCGACCTGACCGTCAACCTCGCCAAGCCGGCTAAGTACGACGAGATCTGCGCTGCCATGAAGGCTGCTTCGGAGGGTGAACTGAAGGGCATCCTGGGTTACACCGAGGAGGCTGTCGTTTCGTCCGACTTCCTGGGCGACGCCCGCACGTCGATCTTCGACAAGGCTGCCGGTATCGCTCTGACCGACACTTTCGTGAAGGTTGTTTCGTGGTACGACAACGAGTGGGGTTACTCGAACAAGGTGCTCATGCTCATCGAGAAGATGGCCGCTTACAACAACAAGTAGTCGATTCCCGATTCAAAGAAAACCGGAGGCCCGAGGGCTTCCGGTTTTTTGTTGTTCGAAGAAAGAGTGCGGCCGCTCGGGATTCGGGTGCAAAAAAGAGCGGTCGGAGTGCGGTTGCTGCCAACTTTTATTTTCGATCCGCACGCATTTCGATCGAGGCTCCCGACCATTGGTTGATCGCACGGCGGATCTTCTGCAGCTTCCGGCCGTCGTAGTGGATCGTGATCTCGATTTCGAACGGTTGCGTCTCGTCGATCTCGTTCGTCCGGGGCAGCGTGTGGGGGATAACGTATACGTAGAGCAGCAGGTGGTCGCACGGCTCGGTCTCCAGCACCGCTTTACGATCGGGGGCGATGCCGGCGGGCGCTTTCCGCAGCTCGGCTCCCGTGTCCGCTACGTGCGACGAGGCCGTCGCGAATCCCGTGCGACGATCTTCCGCATCGAAACAGCCCGCCATCAGCGCCACATTGTAGCGCCACCAGCCATCATGGCGACTCGTTACTTCTATCGTGAATCCCTTGTTCATTTTTTTTCTAAAAAAAGCGCAATCCGGGCTTTGCCGGGGCGTGGCCCGTCTCCCGCAAAGGTAGGAAATATTTCAGAATTCCGCATGACGGATCCGTTTGCCGTGAAACATCCGTTCGATTTCTTTGCAAATGTCTTATTTTTTCGTAACTTTGCGCACTATTTGTGTTCAGATGGATGCGGCAAAAGGATATTCCATTGCTTATAAAGGGCTGAAAAACGGGCTGCACGAGTTCGATTTCCGTGTCGGCAGGGAGTTGTTCGAGGCTTACGGCAGTGCGGAGATCAAGGACGGCGCCTGCGATGTCAAGGTGGCGCTCGCCAAGTCCGAGACGCAGCTCGTGGCCGATGTCTCGATCCGGGGCAGCGTCGTCGTGGCTTGCGACCGTTGCTTGGAGGATTGCCGCGTTCCTGTCGATTTTTCGGGGCGTCTGTTGGTCAAGTTTTCCGACGAGGTTCGCGAGTACGACGGCGAGGTGTTGTGGCTCCTGCCCGGCGAGGACGAGGTCGATCTGACACAATATATCTACGAGAGCATCGTCTTGTCGTTGCCTTACCAGCGGGTGCATCCCGAGGGCGGGTGCGATCCCGAGATGCTCCGGCGGTTCCGGATCGTCTCCGGCGAGGAGTTCGCCGAGATCGAGTCGAAAAGCGGCGGCGAGCAGCCTGCAAACGGCGCCTGGGAGAAGCTCGCAGCGTTGCGCGAGGAGCTGGATTCCGACGCTCCGGCCAACGAAAAGAAGTAAAATATGTTGAACTAATAATTATATTGTAACATGGCACATCCTAAACACAAAGTCTCGTCGACGCGACGCGACAAGAGAAGAACCCATTACAAGGCTGCGGTTCCGACGGTCGTTACCTGCTCGAATTGCGGTGCCGCTACGCTCTACCACCGCGTATGCCCCGAATGCGGCTTCTACCGCGGCAAGTTGGCGATCGAGAAGAAGGCTGCCGAATAGGCGGACGATGCGGAGAGAGCACCCGGAGGTGCGCTCTCTCTGTTTTTGAACAGTTTTTCTCCGTCCGTACACGGGAGGGGCAGCGGTCGTTTCCGGTGCCTTTCGCGCGGCGGGTGCGGAGTATGTGAAACCTAATCGTACAAACTTATGTTGAAGATAGGTGTAGACGCTATGGGCGGCGATTTCGCTCCCGAGGCAGCCGTGCAGGGTGCCGTCATGGCGCTCGAGGCTGTCGGTGCCGAAAGCCGGATCGTGTTGTTCGGCGACGAGGCCCGGATCCGGGCCGTCCTCGCCGCGGAGAACTGCTCCGCCGACCGGTTCGACATCGTCGCTACGACCGAGGTCATCGAGATGGGCGACCATCCGGCCAAAGCCTTCCAGGCGAAGGCCGATTCGAGTATCACCGTGGGATTCGGCCATTTGGCCCAAGGCGCCGTCGACGGATTCGCCAGCGCCGGTTCTACCGGTGCCATGATGGTGGGATCCATGTATGCCGTCAAGCCCATCGAGGGCGTGATCCGGCCTACGATCTCGTCGCTCGTCCCTACGGCCGCCGGACGTCCGGCTTTGTTGCTGGACGTGGGGTTGAACGTCGATTGCAAGCCCGAGGTGTTGGCTCAGTACGGTCTGATCGGTTCGATTTT
>JAIDKM010000154.1 GCA_029051915.1 Alistipes sp.
GGATCGAGTCGACGATCACCACGTCGGGTTTCTGTTCGGCGATCTGCGTTACGATGTTTTCCAGCAGCGTCTCCGCATAGACCATACATTCTTCGTTGCGGATGCCCAGCCGTGTCGCGCGCATCTTGATCTGCTCGGCCGACTCCTCGCCCGAAACATAGAGGGTCTTCAGTCCGTTGGGCGCCAGTGCGATCTGGAGCGAGAGAGTCGATTTGCCGATGCCCGGTTCGCCGCCCAGCAGGATCAGCGAGCCCGGTACCAGGCCGCCGCCCAGTACGCGGTCGATTTCCGCATTGCCCAAGTCGATGCGGCGTTGGTCGTTTTCGCGGATCTCGCTCACTCGTTGGGGCTTGCTCACCGGGAGCATGCCGCCTGCGACGGTCGCCGGCCCGCTCTCTTTGGCTATGATCTCTTCGGCGAAGGTGTTCCATTCGCCGCATGCAGGGCATTTGCCCAGCCATTTGGGGGCTTCATGCCCGCAGTTCTTGCAGAAGTAGGCTTTTCGGACTTTGGCCATGATGCGCGAATCAGTAGTTTTGCGAGGTGTATTCCCGACGTATCGCTCGCGTGATGCCCGCGTCGGGATAGAGCGTGCGGTAGCGGGTCGTCAGATCGAGTTGCAGCACGATCTTCGTCCGTTGGTCTTCCGCCCGGTAGTTTTCGAGGGTGTACGTGCGCGCTTCTCCGTCGTAGATGAATTCCAGCGTCGTGCTTCCGGGGGCTTTCCGGAAAGCTCCGGCGAGGGGTGTCGCGCCCTCCGTCGTTACGATGTCCAGCGGCCCGCCGTTGTATTCGGTAAAGTGGAGCGTGTAGCTGCCGCCCGCTTCTACGGGCGATGCCGCCATAAGTTCCGTGCGGATCTGTTCCAGCCGCGGATCTTCTTCGGCAGCCTCTACGATCGCTTCGACGCTTACGATCGGGTAGTGCTCCGTGTAGAATTCGTCGCTTTCGTCGCAGGACGTCGCCACGAGTGCCAGCAGCAGGGTGCCGAGGTATTTCGCTGTGTGAGTCATGTTCATCGGAGTTTGCGTCACATCCTTTCGAGTTCGTTCATCCGCTTATTTGATGAAGAAACGGTAGATGTCGTTGCCGTTGGCATAGAGGAGCAGTGCCAGAATCAGGATAAGACCTACATATTGCGCTCCTTCCAGCACCTTGTCGCTTACCTTGCGGCCTGTTATCATCTCCCAGAACGTGAAAATCGCGTGTCCGCCGTCCAGTCCCGGGATGGGCAGGATGTTCATCACGGCCAGAATGATCGACAGGAAGGCCGTCTTGAGCCAGAAGTCTTCCCAGTTCCAATGGCCGGGGAAGATGCTGCCGATCGACAGGAAGCCGCCGACTTCTTCATAAAGTTTGGTCTTGGGCTGTACGATCAGCTTGAGTTGTTGCCAGTACGAGGCGATCGTGCGGCCCGCCTTGCGGAATCCCGCCGGAATCGATTGCCAAAAAGTGTAATGTTTCGTGCGCAGGGTGTAGGGATTGGCTGCAACGACTCCCAGCGTCCCTTCGGCCGACACCGGAAGCGTCAGCGCCACCGTGTCGGCTCCGCGGAGCACTTCGAGCTCCACTTCTTCGCCCGCATGAAGTTGCAGCAGCGCCTTGTAGTCGCGGAATTCCAGGTTGCCGTAGCTCTCTTCTTCCGAGATCCGGATGCCTACGATTTCGTCGCCTCGTTGCAGCATGGCGGCGCCCGGCAGGACCACACTGTCGATCAGGAAGGGTTGGCGCAGCGTGAAAAAGTTTTCGAATCCTTTGTTCTGACGCATGGCGATCAGGCTGTCGAGCGGAAGACCGAGTTCCACTTCTTCGCCGGCTCGTTCGACCACTACGGTGCGATCTTTCTCCGTGATGAACAACATGTTGAGTATCTGCGGCAGGTCGTCGATCCGTTCCCCGTCGATCGATACGAAGCGGTCGCCGTCGCGGAATCCCAGCCGTTCGCCCGCTTCGTCGAAGTTGTAGCCCCAGCGGGCGTCTTCGTTCGAGAAGTAGCTTTCGCCCCACGTGTAGCAGACGCCGCAGTAGATCACGATGGCCAGCACGACGTTCATCACCACGCCGGCGATCATCACCAGAAAGCGTTTCCACGCCGGCTTGGCCCGGAATTCCCACTCTTGCACGGGGTTGTTCTGGTACTCCTTGTCCATCGATTCGTCGATCATGCCGGCGATCTTCACATAGCCGCCCAGCGGGAGCCAGCCCAGGCCGTACTCCGTGTGGCCGCGCTTGAATTTGAACAGCGAGAACCACGGGTCGAAGAAGATGTAGAACTTGTCGACCCGGATGCGGAATATGCGGGCCATGACGAAGTGTCCCAGTTCGTGGATGCCCACCAGAATGGTGAAGCAGAGGAAAAACTGGATGATTCTGATAAAAAGTTCCATGTTTTCGTTGTCTTACAGATGCAGGTATTCGGCCGCGATGCGGCGGGCTTCGGCGTTCGCTGCGGCATAGTCGTCCAGCGTCGGGCCGGCGACGAACGTCGCATGTTCGAGTGCGTGTGCGATCGTGCGTACGATCTCCGTCCAGCAGCATTGGCGGGCCAGAAATGCCGCCACGGCTACTTCATTCGCTCCGTTCATCGTGCAGGCCGCCGTGCCGCCGCGGCGCAGACAGTCGTAGGCGATGTCGAGGGCCGGATATTTCTCGCGATCCACCTCTGCGAACGTCAGTTGCGGGTGGGCCAGGAAGTCGAAACGTTCGTCGGGTCGGTCGGCTCGGTGGGGGTACATCAGGGCATAACTGATGGGCATCCGCATGTCGGGCGTGCCCAGCTGCGCCTTGATGGCGCCGTCCTCGAATTCGACCATCGAGTGGACGATCGACTGCGGGTGCAGCAGCACGGCGATTTTTTCGGCCGGCATGCCGAACAGCCAGTGGGCTTCGATCACTTCGAACCCTTTGTTCACCAGCGTCGAGGAGTCGATCGTGATCTTCGCGCCCATCTGCCACTGGGGATGGCGCAGGGCCTCTTCGACGGTCGCCTGCTCCAGTTCTTCGCGCGGCCGGTCGCGGAATGCGCCGCCGCTGCAGGTTACGATGAGTCGCCGTACAGGCGAGCATTCGCCCGTCAGACACTGGAAGATCGCCGAATGTTCCGAGTCGATCGGCAGGATCGGCGCCCGGTGTTTTTCGGCCAGCCGCATCACCGTCTCTCCGCCCACGACCAGCGATTCCTTGTTGGCCAGTGCAAGTTTCTTGCCCGCACGGAGGGTCGCCACCGTGGGCGCCAGCCCGGCGTAGCCGACCAGCGCATTGACCACGACATCCGTGTCGCCGCCCCCGGCGACCTGCGCTACGGCTTCTTCTCCGGCATAGACTTTCGTGTCGGTGTCCGCCAGCGCTTCGCATAGCTTTCCATAGCAGCTTTCGTCGGCGATCACTACCGTGTCGGCGTCGAATTCGCGGGCTTGCCTGGCCAGCAGCTCCCAGTTGCGGTGGGCCGTCAGTACGCGTATTTCGAAACGATCGGGATTTTCGCGGACAATGTCGAGCGTCTGTACGCCGATCGAGCCCGTCGAGCCGAGTATGGCGAGCCGTTGTTTCATCTTAGAACAGGATGTAGCCTTCGGGATCGACCGGTTTGCCGTTGTTCCAGAGTTCGAATTCGAAAGCCTCGATCTTGCCGTCCTGCACTTCGGCGCTGTAGCCGATCACGTCGCCCGCATGAATGCGGTCGCCCTTGACTACGAGGGGTTTCGAAAGGTGGCGGTAGATCGACAGCAGGTTGTTGGTGTGTTGGATTTCCAGAATATGTCCCGCTTCGGGCGTCCAGCGGTTGATTACCACCGTTCCGTCGCCGATGGCCGTTACGGGATCGCCGGCTGCCGCCGCGATTCGCACGCCGAAACTTCCGCCCCGGATGTCGAACCGCTCGGTGATGATTCCGTCGATCGGGGTTATCAGCATGCTTTCGCCCGTCTGCCGGCGCGGCGGTTTGCTGCCCGCCAGCGAGTAGATTCCGTCGCCTTCCATCTGGGCGCGCAGAATCGAGTCTTCGGCCGAGGGCATCACCAGTACCTTGCTCGTGCGCGTGCTGTCCGACGAGGCATAGGTGCGGACTACGGGCGTCTTGCCTTGCATGACCAGCGCGATGTTTTCGTTGTAGGTCATCATGTCGTTCATCACCCGTTCCATCGAGTCGATGCGCATGATGTTCTGCATCAGGTTCTCGCGCGAGCGGCCCGCTTCGGTGCGGTAGCCCGGCAGGAACTCCAGAATCGGGGTGTAGGCCATCAGCGAGAGCACCAGAATGAAGAGCAGCAGCACGAAAGCCACCAGTCCGGCGAAGATGCTCGCCGGCGAGAGGTGCATGTGCCACTCTTCGCTGTTGTCCGTGGCGTTGAGCATGTTGAAGCGGCGCTTGCGGAATATGTTGCGCCACGTGTTGCGTATGAATTTCAGGAGTTTTACGATCATGATCGCCTTGTTTTGCCGCCCGCCGTCGAGGGCGGGCGCTTGTTTTCCGCAAAGTTAATACAACCCGCGCGGACTGCCAAACATCGGGGAGTTAAAAATTCACTTGTCTTCCAGCCAGTCCATGAAATCGGAGGTGCGCGAGCGGCTGACGAACACCTCGAAGTCGGGGCGGGGTTCAAGCGCCACTTTCAGGCGGTTGCTCAGGTGCTTCGAGATTCCCGCGATCGCTTCGATCGAGGCGGTGCAGTTGCGCGAGAGGCGGAAGAAACGTCGGGGATCCACCTGCTCCGACGCCGCGTCGAGC
The DNA here is from genome assembly GCA_029051915.1 of Alistipes sp. Classification (GTDB taxonomy): domain Bacteria; phylum Bacteroidota; class Bacteroidia; order Bacteroidales; family Rikenellaceae; genus Alistipes. Next base: position 4,727 of record JAIDKM010000154.1, read on the forward strand.
GACGTGTCGAGAATCAGACGCCGGCCGTCGGTCGTTACCAGATAGGTCGATTTGTCTTCAGCATAGAAGTAGGCGATCTGCTCGGTGTTCACCACCGCGATCTTGTCGCCCAGCCGGACTACGAAGCGTTTCTTGTACTCCCGGTCGGTGCCGGAGAGCAGGCTGCGCAGGAGTTCGGCATCGGGCGCCGGCGTCGGGTGTTCGTTTTCCAGTGCCTTGCGGCAGCGTTCTACGGCCGCCTGCAGGTCTTCGGGAACGATGGGTTTGAGCAGGTAGTCGACGCTGTTGACCCGGAACGCCCGGATCGCATAGTCGTCGTAGGCCGTCGTGATGACCACCTTGCCGCCGACTTCCGTCTGGGTGAAGATGTCGAAGCACATGCCGTCGGAGAGCTGCACGTCCATGAAGATGATGTCGGGGCGGTTGGCCGGATCGCGGAGCCATGCCACCGTCCCCACCACCGAGCTCTGTACGCCCACGATGCGCAGGTCGTCGAAATGTTTCTCGATCACTCGTCTGAGGTTGGTCTGGGCCGGGACTTCGTCTTCTACGATCAGTACGTTGTAGATTTTCATAGCAGCGGTAGTTGAACACGGAATTCCGTGTCGGTTTGTTCTACGACGACCGGTCTGCGCGACAGGTCGAGGTATTGTTGGCGGATGTTGCTCAGCCCCACGCCCGTCGAGACCGGGGCGTTGAGCCGCAGCTGGAGGTTGTTGCTCACCGCGAGCCGGTCGCCGCGGGCTTCGATGCGTACGCGCAGCGGTTGTTCGGGGCTCACGACATTGTGTTTGGTCGCATTTTCGATCAGCAGTTGCAGGCTGCAGGGCACTACATGACGGCGCAGCAGCTCCTGCGGGATGTCGACCTCGACGTCGAAACCGTCCGTGAAGCGTTCCCGCAGCAGATCCACATATTTCCGTGCAAATTCAAGTTCTTCTTCCAGCGGTACCAGTTGTTCGTCTTCCTTTCGGAGCATGTAGCGGTAGGTGCCGGCCAGCTTGTGGATGAAAGCGCTGGCCCGTTCGGTTTCGTGTTCCTGCACCAGGTAGTCCAGGATGTTGAGCGAGTTGAACAGGAAATGGGGATTGATCTGTTGCTTGAGCCGGTCGTAGCGGAACTGCGCACGGTGTTTCTTGCCTCGTTCGGTGCGGAGTTCCTGATCGGAGCGGATGACGTATACGGCCAGTTGCAGCACTGCGTAGATCACGATGTCGGCCAGCAGCACCACCGTGTAGAGGCGGAAAAAGCATCGGGCCGATATCGTCGCGCCGTTGCCTTCGGGGAGTCCGTAGTAGACCGCGGCCGTCAGCAGCAGCACGAACAGCAGCGTGAAGAGCGCCGATGCCGCCAGCCGCAGATCGCGCCGGTGGAGCATCCGCGAGCGCAGGTTGACGAAGATCACGTTGCCGCAGAACATCGTCATCAGGGCCAGCGTGTTGTCCAGCAGGCGACGGAATTCGGGCAGGACTCCTCCTTCGCGTTCGAAGTAGGGCGAGTTGAACAGGCTGGTGTAGAAGATGCGGAAAAGGAGGATCGCCGCCACGATCGTTACGATCTGCCGGGTCGAGGGCGACCAGCGTACCGGCGCCGCTCCGTTCTGCGGTTCCCGCGAGCGCGACAGGACATAGGTCAGCCAGCCGACCAGTTCGGTAATCAGCGCCGTGGTGATGGCCGGGGCCAGTATGCCGTTGCCGACGAATCGTTGGATGAATTGCGCGCCGTAGATGCCGACTCCGTAGGCCACGAAGATGCAGATCAGGGCCAGCGCGGCCACCAGTTCGGCCCGCAGGCCGCGGCGGATCGAGATGATGAGGATCATCGAGAGCGTGAGCACCGTCAGCGGCACGTCGTCCACATAGTCGAATATGCGGCTCAGCACCACTACGGCGGCATGACCCGCCGCAAAAAGGTGGATCAGTGCCGGTGTGCTTATCGAGAGACGTTTCATGGTTCTGCGGGCGAATGCAATTTTAAAGGTAGCGTTTTTTCGTCATCCGGCCAAATTTGGGGACGGCGATTTTTAATTTTTTATTCTCGGCCCGCAGCTTCGGCGGGTTTCGTCTATCCGGATCTGCCGTTCGTCGGGTTTTTCGTGCCGTTCGTCGGTGCGGATACCTCCGTTTCGGATATTTATTTTTAATTTTATGTCCAAACCAAACTACCGAACCTTATTTTTTATGAAAAAGCCGCGTCTTTCTTTCTGGCAGATATGGAACCTCAGCTTCGGTTTTCTCGGCGTGCAGATCGGTTACTCGTTGCAGAATTCCAATACCTCCACCATCTTCGAGTCGTTGGGTGCCGATTTGTCGCATCTGAGTTACTTTTGGCTCGCCGCGCCCATCGCCGGCCTGGTCATCCAGCCCATCGTCGGGCTCTTTTCCGACGGCACGTGGACTCGCTTCGGGCGGCGCGTGCCGTTCATCCTCGGCGGCGCCGTCGTCTCCGCTCTGGCGCTCGCCCTGATGCCCAACGCTCCGTTGTTGTTGGCTTTCGCCCCGTTGGCCATGGGGGCTTTCATCCTCTTGTTCATGGACTTGTCGTTCAACGTTACCATGCAGCCGTTCCGCGCATTGGTCGCCGACATGCTCGATGATTCGCAGAAAACCAAAGGCTACGTCGTCCAGACGTTCCTCATCAACCTCGGTGCCGTCGTGGGTGCCGTGTTGCCGCTCGTTCTCACTCGTTGCGGCATCTCCGACGAGGTCGTCCCCGGACAGGTCGCCCAGCATATCGCCTGGTCTTATTATATAGGTGGGGCCATCTTGCTCGCTACGGTGCTCGTTACCGCTTTCCGAACGAAGGAGTATCCGCCCGAGGAGTTCGCTCTCTATAACGACGAGAGCGTCGCGGAGGTGCAGGCCAAACCGTCGTTCCCGGAGTTGATGCGCAACGTTCCGCGGGTCATGTGGCAGTTGGGCGTCGTGCAGTTCTTCTCGTGGGCCGCTTTGTTTTTGATGTGGACTTACCTCAAGCCCGCTATCTCGGGTGTCGCCACCTGCCATGGCGCATTGCTCTCGGAGGGCGAGTTGCAGACTTGGGTCGGCGTCCTGAACGGCACCTATCCCGTTCCCGCCTGCATCGCTTCGTTGTTCATCGCCGGCATCGCCGCACGCTGGGGCAACAAGCTCGTCTACGCACTGTGCCTCCTTTGCGGCGCCTTCGGCTTTGCCGGGATCTGTTTCTTGTCGGACAAGTATGCGTTGATGATCCCCATGATCGGCATCGGCGTCGCCTGGGCCGGCATTCTCGCCATGCCTTACGCCATCCTCTCGCGGGCCGTCGAGGCTCGCCGCATGGGCGTCTACATGGGCATCTTCAACTTCACCATCACCGTCCCGCAGATCGTCGTCGGTCTCACGGGCGGTCTGATCGTCAAGTACCTCTTCCACGAAAATGCCGCAGCCATGATCGCTCTGGCCGGCGCTTTCATGTTGTTGGCCGCCGTTTCGGTCTTCTTCGTCAAAGAAAAATAGTATGATTGCTTGTTGTATCTTCGATCTCGACGGTGTCCTTGTCGACACCGCCAAGTATCACTACCTCGCATGGGCCGCATTGGCCCGCGAGCTCGGCTTCGACTTCACGCCCGAGCAGGGCGAGGCTACCAAGGGCGTCAGCCGCATGGCGTCGCTCGACATCGTTTTGCGGGCCGGGGGCATGGAGAACCGCTTCTCTATGGAGGAGAAGGAGCGCATGGCCGCCGAGAAGAACGCCCGCTATCTGGAGTTCGTCTCCCGCATGACCGCCGACGAGGTGCTGCCGGGCGTGCTGCACTTCTTGCAGGAGCTCAAGACCGCCGGTATCAAGGTCGTGCTGGGTTCCGCGTCGAAGAACGCCGGGGTCATCCTCGACCGTTGCGGCTTGCGCCAGTTGTTCGACCAGGTGGTCGACGGAACGCTCGTCTCCAAGGCCAAACCCGATCCCGAGGTCTTCGCCAAGGGGGCCGAGCTGGCCGGCGAGAATCCGGCTTCGTGCGTCGTCTTCGAGGACGCTGCCGCCGGTATCGAGGCCGCTACGCGCGCCGGCATGCGTTCGGTGGGCGTCGGGGGTAGCCCGCTTCTCGACAAGGCTTCCATGCAGCTGACTTCGTTCGAGGGCTTCACTTTCGCAGATCTTTGCAACCAAATCGACTGATACCATATGAACCAGTTCATCAAAACCGATCCCTGGAAGATCGTCGAGGAGCGTTTCGATCCCGCGCGGGTCAAGTCGTCCGAGTCGTTGTTCGCATTGGGCAACGGCGTCATGGGCGGCCGCGCCAACTTCGAGGAGCATTACTCCGGCGAGTCGTTGCAGGGCAATTACATCGGCGCGATCTATTATCCCGACAAGACGCGCGTGGGGTGGTGGAAGAACGGCTACCCCGAGTATTTCGCCAAAGTTCTCAATTCCGCATTCTGGATCGGCGTCGACGTGGAGATCGACGGCGAGCAGCTCGACTTGGCCGCCGTGGCGGTCGAGTCGTTCTATCGCGAAATGGATATGCGGCGCTCGGTACTCACCCGGCGGATGACCGTGCGCATGCAGAGCGGTCTCCGCGTCGAGGTCGAGGTCGTGCGTTTCGTTTCGTTGGAGCGTCGTGAGTTGGGCGTCATCCGGTATGCCGTCCGGCCGCTCGACCGGGACGCCGAGATCACTTTCTCGCCTTACATCGACGCCGACGTCCGCAATACCGACGCCAACTACGACGAGAAGTTCTGGGAGCCCGTCGCCACCGACGGCGATGCCGTGCAGAGCCGTACCAAGAAGAGCGGCTTCGACGTCGCTTGGGCTCAGCGCGTCTTCCTCGACGGCGCCGAGTTCCGTTGCGAAACCGCTCCCGAGAAAGTGCGCCATACCGCTGCCGTGCGACGCACGGCCGGGGAGTGGGCTACTCTCTATAAATATGCAGGCATCTGTTCTTCGCTCAACCACAACCCCGAGGAGTTGATCGCCGCCGCCCGGGCCGTCGCTGCCGACGGTGCCGCCGTCGGTTTCGACGCCTTGCTCCGGGAGCAGGAGACCGCCTGGGCCGCTCGTTGGCATAGTTGCGACATCGAGGTCGGGGGCGACGATGCCGCCCAGCAGGGCATCCGCTTCTGCATCTTCATGTTGTTGCAGACCTACACGGGCGTCGATACTCGCTTGAACATCGGCCCCAAAGGTTTCACGGGCGAGAAGTACGGCGGCGTTACTTATTGGGACACGGAGGCTTATTGCCTGCCGTTCTACATGGCTACCGCCGGCCCGCAGGTCGCCCGCGAACTGCTCGTCTACCGTTACAACCAGCTCGACAAGGCCATCGAGAACGCCGCCAAGCTCGGGTTCCACGGCGGGGCCGCCCTCTACCCGATGGTTACCATCAACGGCGAGGAGTGCCATAACGAGTGGGAGATCACCTTCGAGGAGATCCACCGCAACGGCGCCATCGCCTACGCCATCTTCAACTACATCCGTTATACCGGCGACAAGGAGTACTTGGCCCAGGGCGGTGCCGAGGTCTTGTTGTCCATCGCCCGTTTCTGGGCTCAGCGCATCACCTGGTCGGAGGCCCGCAAGAAGTACGTCATGCTCGGCGTTACGGGCCCCAACGAGTACGAGAACAACGTCAACAACAACTGGTATACTTCCTACATCGCCTGCTGGTGCCTGCGCTATGCCGCCGAGGCCGTGAAGTGGGTGCGGGAGAACCGTCCCGAGGCCTACGCCGCCATGTGCGCGAAACGTTCGTTCGATGAGCAGGCCGAGACAGCCGAGTGGCTCAAGATCGACGCCAACATGTACCTCGGCGAGGATCGCGAGCGGGGGATCTTCCTCCAGCAGGACGGTTACCTTGATAAGGAGCAGGTGCTCGTCCGGGATCTCGATCCCGCCGAGCGGCCCATCAACCAGAAATGGTCGTGGGATCGTATCTTGCGTTCGTGCTTCATCAAGCAGGCCGACGTCCTGCAGGGCCTCTACCTCTTCCAGGAGGATTTCGACGAGGCGACCCTGCGGCGCAACTTCGATTTCTACGAGGCCCGCACCGTCCATGAATCGTCGCTCTCGCCTTGCGTGCACGCTATTTTGGCCGCCAAGCTGGGTCTGATGGAAAAGGCTTACGAAATGTATCTGCGGACGTCGCGGCTCGACCTCGACGATTACAACCGCGAGGTCGAGGAGGGGTGCCACGTCACGTCGATGGCCGGGTCGTGGCTCTCGGTGGTCGAGGGCTTCGGCGGCATGCGCGTCGTCGACGGCGTCTTGTCGTTCCGGCCCCACTTGCCCGAGGCTTGGGAGCACCTGTCGTTCCGCATTGATTATCGGGGCCGCGTGCTCTCGGTGAAGATCGGCCGCGGACATGTCGATATTTCTTGCGAAGGAGAACCCGTCGAGATCATCCTCGCCGGCGAGCGGTTGCTCGTCGAGGGATCGCTCTCACGCAACTTGCAATAAACAACCAGACAACCTAATTATTAACTAACACAAACGGCTTTATGCGAAAAATTTTAGCTATGTGTTTGGGTGTTATGCTTTTGTGCACGATCACCCCCCCCCTCGCGACTGCACAGAACCGCGGTCTCGAGGTTAAAGGCGTCGTCGTCGACGCTTCCGGTACGCCCGTTATCGGAGCCACCGTGGTGGAGCTGGGATCCACCAACGGTACGTCGACCGACCTCAACGGACAGTACGTCCTGTCCGTCAAGGACGGTAATTCCACCGTCCAGATCAGCTACATCGGCTTCAAGGATTGGCAGCGCGTAGCTTCTTCGGCCGATCTCGCGCGCGTCGTCCTCGAGGAGGATCTCATGTCGTTGGACGAGGTCGTCGTCATCGGTTACGGCGCCGTCAAGAAGAACGACATGACCGGTTCGGTCGTCGCCGTCAAGGCCGAGGACATCAACCGCGGCGCCCTGACTTCTCCTCAGGAGTTGCTGCGCGGCAAGGTGCCGGGCGTCAACATCGTCTCGGGCAACGGTGCTCCGGGTGCCGGTGCCGAGATCCGCATCCGCGGCGGCGCTTCGCTTTCGGCCAACAACAACCCGCTGATCGTCATCGACGGCGTGCCCGTGGCCAACGATGCCGGCCCCGGCATGTCGAACGGCCTGGCGATGGTCAATCCCAACGACATCGCTTCGTTCACCGTGTTGAAG
>JAIDKM010000155.1 GCA_029051915.1 Alistipes sp.
CTTCAGATTTGTATATGAGTCATGTTCATTGTTGCGCTTTATCCTTTTTGGATATTAAAAAATGAGATTCAAGAGGGAGAGGGCCGGAAACTGGCGCTTACTTTGGAGCAGATCGGGCAGATTGCCAGATATGAAGATGGAACCGATACAACGACTAAATACCGCGATTACTGGCTGTTTCTCTACTTTTGTAATGGCATCAACGTAGCCGATTTCGTGAAGCTGAAATACGACAACATCGTCAACGGCGAGATTTATTTCGTCCGGCAGAAGACAGAACACCGAACGCGCACGCGAAAAGAAATATGTGTTCCCATATCTTCTCCCATGCGGGAAATCATCGACCGATGGGGAAATCCCCCGGAAAAGGGGAATTACATATTCCCTATTTTACGTGGGCACGAAACCGAATTGGAACGCAACAAGAAGACCAAATACTTTACCCGTTCGATAAATAGGCGGATGCAGAGCATCAGCGACGCATTGGGGATCGGCCCTGTCTCCACCTACACGGCCCGGCACTCTTTTGCGACAGTGCTCAAGCGCTCGGGTACCAGCATCGCCTATATCTCTGAAAGCCTGGGGCATCAGAACCTCAAAACGACGGAAAACTACCTTGCCAGCTTCGAACGGGAAGAACGGGCTAAAAATGCCGAGCTTCTCACCCGTTTTTAGCTTGCCTTTTCAATTTGTTGCTGGCGCTTCGGACAAGCAGGCGCTCTACGTCCGAGTTCGATTTCTGGATGGGATATTCGGCTGCAAACTTATTGAGATCGGATATCCGGAGCGCTACGCGGCGCCCCGGCTTGCGGTAGGGAATATCTCCGGCGCTTAGCTTTTTATAAAGCGTACTCTTGGTTATAATGCACCCTTCGGACGACAGATATTCGACAGCATCATCAATCGAAAGCCATTTGTTCTCTTGGGTAGACAACTGAGTCCGCATCATTCGCTGGATCGTGCTATGAACGGCGGATTCCACCGCTCCTGTAATCATTTGCTGCAATTCTTCTCTGGTAATTTCCATCGTTCAAATATCTCGCTTGCGTTTTTTCTTTTTATGCAGGGCATTCAGCAGCAGCCGTGTCTGCTTGATGCGGTGGTTCCGGATTCCGTCGTAGAGAATCGCCAGTTCCTCGCGTGTCAGTTCATTCGTCAGGATGGTGCGGTCATCTTCCGCTTCGAATCCCCGTAGTATGCGTTTCGCTCCCATAGCCTTGTCAATACCTCTCTGTGAAGATCATAATCTGTCGGGAATGTTGTATCGAGATTTGTCTGTTTTCAGCACCCACGCAGGCTTCTCGGAGCGCTCCAGGAAGACCGGTGCATAGCGGTCGGTCGACGTGCCGTTCCGGATAGCCTCGTTGCACATCTCCGCATATGACAGCAGGCGGCATTTGATGTCCGTATTCAGAATGTCGGCAATCGTCAGCTGCCGGTAGGTGAAGGTGTCGATAACGTGGTTGACGGCATACTCCAGCCGCCGGGAGGTCATGCGGGTCTTGGCGATGCGCTCGGTCAGGAGATTGAAAAAGTCGGCGGACATCTGCGGAAATGCCACGGAGAGCTTCCTCACCGAAACAGCGATTTGCTGCGCTGCGGCCGGTGCCCCGGCAAATATCGAAATCTCATGGCTCCCACTCCTGGCGCGTATGGGCACGGGCGATTCCGTTTGCGACCGCGCGGGCAAGTTCATCAGGGCTTGGTGGCTGAGGTGCTGGGGTTCGGACATGGTTTGTCGTTTTTAAGGGGAATATCCCCGCATAGTTGTTTGCAATGCTTTGTTCCACGATCTTACGGGCAATATCCGGGTTGTTCCCGGAAAGATTCTTCAAATGTGCATAGCACCCTTCGGCGCCCTTTTGGCGGTAGGCTTCTCCGCGTTCGGATTTGTAGGCCAGCCACTCCGCGAGAATCGGCCGGAAGGCCGGCTCGACAAAGGAGAGGTCGGGCTCTTTTCTTTTTCGGGCAGTTTTTTCTTTTCTGACCGGCTTCGGCCCGGCACTTCGAAAATCTGAACTTCGGTCAGTGAGTTCGTCCAAAGGAGGGATCGGGTAGTTTCTCTTCTTTTCAGTATTATCTTTATTTATTATTGTCCCTGTCGTGTCCTTGTTGTGTCCCGGCGGCTGTCCCGATTTTTTGGGGATTGGGTTGTATTTGTCGAAATTACAAAGTTTTACGATCGTCTGTAGTGTCCCCGGAGGTGTCCTCTTTTCGATCATGCCCTCTTTTTCCAAGTATTTCAGGAACCGGTCGACCTTGTTTTTGGACCATTGCCACTGTCGGGAGAGATAGCGTAGCGAGATGGCTACTTCACCTCGCCGGATTTCGACGGACTGCATGCCGACTAAGATGGTGGCGGAGCCTGTCTCGAAACGGGTGCGCCTCAGGAGATCGGCAAAGGCCTCGGCATGGCTGAAAACTCTCGGCTCTAACCATAGTTCATGTTCGAAAAACTTGCGGCTTAGAGGAATATATCCGATATTCATATCCTGTTTTGCTGCTGTTCGGTTGTCGGTTTTTAGGGATTCATCGTTTACAGGATTGTTTCGTGGTGGAGAAAATTCAAGGGGCCGGCGGATCGGGCGGGCTTCTCGGTTATTTTCGGTAGAGTTCTGCCGGAAACAGTTGATCGCCCGTCCAGTCCGTTTTGCCCGAATGTCGGGCGATGACTTCCGCGATGATGCGACGGTGAAGTTCGCCGGGTCGGCTGACGCCGTTTTCGTATCGCGAGATGGTGTAGTCCCAGCGAATACAGGTGGCGTTTTTGATTTCGGCGATCAGGGCATTGTAGCATGCCGAATCGTTTTTCTTTACCGCATGAAGGTAGTCGGCAAATGGCAGAGAGCCAGAACGCTTGCTCTTTGATTTCTCGCTATTTCCTGTTATATTAGCCATATGAAAGATTTAACACGGTGCAAAAGTAAATAATATTTTATTCATACGCAATTAAATTGAATAAGAAAATATACAAACAATGGGAGTAAAGGATCGGTTAGACCTTGTAATTAAGTATTTGGATATATCAGGACGGGCCTTTTCCAAGCAGTGCGGATTCTCGGAAAGCTACTATTCTACTATAAACGATGGTATCGGCGCAGATAAGTTGATTAAAATATTGTCTAATTATCCGGAAATTTCGGCCCATTGGCTAATAACCGGAGAGGGGGAAATGCTCTTGAAAAAGGAGGAGAATTTCGCTTTCGTGGAAAAAATGATGGAAAAATTTTCCGATGCGCTCGACGTTCACAAAAACGAATACAACGTTATTGTCGGGCAAAACGGAAGAATTATCGAGCAGAACGGCGAAATCATCAAGCAGAATTCGGAGATTCTGAGTCAAAATGCCGAGGTAATCCGGCAGAATACGCAGCTGATGCGGCAGAATTCCGAAGCAATGGCACTTATTCAGAAGCTGAGCGAGAAGCTTAAATGAATGCCGGGAGGGGCGGTGGCACGAAAGCGTCTTAGGCTCCGTATCCGGCCATATATGCTTCAGGATAGACAATCTTATATCCGGAAAGCTGAAGCGCTTTTTTTGAATAGAAACAAATCTGGTAGGGTGGACAGAGGTCCAAAAATGCGGGATGTCGGCTCTTGAATAGAATGATATTGCTGCATTCGGATTCCCGTTTTCTACTTCCGGTGCCTGGTACTCGGGTCGCTTCGAACGGAAATTTTCCGATCCTGCGAAGATATTCGATGATTCTTGCGACGGTTGTTTCCTCTGTCTTGTAGAGCCCTTTTTCTTTCATTATTTCGACAATCTCATGCAACAAGGAGAAATGTTCCGGGTTGTCTACCAAGTCCAGGCATTTTTCATCTCGGACATAAGTCGCCTGGCAAATGACGTAAGAGGTTTGAAGTTTCTCTTTGCCCCACCAATGGGCATTGTCGATGGAATACTCCCAAAAGTAATATCCTCGTCCTAACCAAGCATCCCTTTTATTGCAGATGAAAGGGCCCTCGGCTTCTATTTGATCCGGGTTTCCTTTGTCGGTGAGCGTTTGGTATACCGTTACTTCCATCAAAATGCAGCTGCTACTGGGCTTTCGTGTTGTGTTTCAGCTGTGTGCCTAAGCTCGTCAGGTTGAGTGTGGGCAGGATGATTCCCGGGATATTGGCCTGTGTGGTTACCATGCTGACATATCCGCGGACGTAGGGGAAGTTGTAAATTTTGCAGCGCCTTACCCCTGGCTGCGGCGGCGTGCCGGGATATCCGGCCCCTAAAAAAAATAAAAAAAGACGTTTTTTCTTGATAAGTCGCGTCCCCGTCGAAATCTTTGCGTCGACAACCTGTGATGAGGCAGGTTACCGAACATAGAACGACGGACAGAACGATTGCTGTTGTTTTAGGTTATGTTGTTTGGTAGCTGCCTGCGTAAGCGGGCAGCTGCTTTTTTTGATGACCCGGGGATGCAAGCCCGGAAAAACCAGTAACCCTATGACGAGCTTCGAAGCCATATCAGCTGGCCTTTATCCTTCCGATGTACCCGCATTGCGTTCGATTCTTTGGCGGGCTATCCGGCCGGCAAATGCTGGTTCTTCGACGTCAGCGACGAATCGCTCATCAGTGAGGAGGGAATCTCCTACACTTTTTCAAATATCAACGTTCAATTCAAAAACCTATTAAAATCATGGAAAGCAAGCAGTTTGTTGGCTTGGAAGCCGTGTATGTCGGCGATCCGCTGCCCAAAGGCATTACCGATGAGGGTGCTGCCGCGCTCATTGCGAAATTCAAGAAGACGGCCCAGCCGCTCAACGGAGGTATCACCTTCAACTTCTCGAATCCGACCAGCAACAAGTGGTACCGGGAGGGCGAGGCCGATCCGTTCGCCTCGCTGCGCGACGCTTCGTCGGGTTCGAAAGAAATCACCTGGAATGTCGTCGACTTCGACGATGAGACGCTGAAGTTCTACTTCGGTACGACCGAGCCGGACGAGGGCCGATTGTACGAGGGCGAGAAAGCATTCGTTTTCGTCTCGAAGACCCAGGCAAGCATCGCTTTCGCACGTCTCAAGTTCTCGGCCACGCTCGGCGGTGGGCTGAATACCAGCGACCCGTTCCAGATCGCCGTTACGGCCGACGTGCTCGCTCCTGTGCAGGGCGGCCGCTCGTGGTGGCCCATCGAGACACCGTCTTTCGAGGAGGCGGATCCTGAGGACGAGACCCTGTAGCGGCAGACGGAGTGCCGGCGACGGCACTCCGCTCTGCCATCCCGCGGAAAGCTGACGACTTGCATCCCGGAGCGAGACCGGGGCGGGAACAAATTCATATTCCATTATGGTAGACAAACAACCGAACCGGCCCGACAGACGGGCCTTGCAGACACTTCTTGAGCAGCCCGAATCGTTCGAAATCGAGGTTCCGGGCGGCAGCCGGAAAACGCTTTGCCTCTATCCGCTACAGCTCGGACGTCTGGCAATGATCAGCCAGCGGCTGCTCGATATCGACCTGACGCTCGACGACGACGAATCCGATGCCGTGCATAAACTCTGGCAGCTCTGCGCCGAAAAGCCCCGACAGGTGGCCGAGATCATCGCGATCGCGACGCTGCGCACCCGGCAGGAGATCGACAGCGGGTTAGATGAGCGTGTCGATGAACTGTTGTGGTCGCCGACTTTGACGACGCAGGCGCTCTCCAATTTGCTTTACGCGATCGTCTTCCAATCCTACTACGCGGATTTTTTGTCTGCTATCCGATCGGTAAGAACGCTGCGGGTAACCATTTCCCAACCGACCGCAGCGGAGCGGATAGCATTTACGGGGGACGCAGCATCTGGGGAGCGGTAGATACGATTGCCGAACGCTACAAATGGACGGTGGATCACATCCTCTGGGGGCTGTCATGGACGAATATTCAGCTCATGATGGCTGACTCCCTCCGTACCGACTACCGAAGCAGGGACGATAAACAAACGCATTCCGGCACGCCCGACACCATTGACTTGGGGCAGGCCGGGGCGATGAACATGTTGAAACGATTAGCAGGAGCTTGAACAGATGGCAGCGATAGATTTAACCGCAGGGCCGGACATTTCGGATGTCGCCAGGAAACTCAAAGAATTGCGCGAGGCCGCTCAGATGACCGTCTCCGGGGTTGCCGGGGATGTAACCGCCGCGAAGGTGTTGCTCGATACGCTTGCCAAGCATGTGCAGCAGGCCCAGTCGGAGATCGGTACCGATCAGGCGTGGGTTCAGCAGCTTCGGACTCAGGCCGGCGAAGTGCAGGAGGCTCTTTCGATGGCGCCCGCCCATCTTTCCACGAACGCCCTGCAGGGTGAGATCGACAGGATCAATGCAGCGCTGACCGAGGAACTGGGGCTGCTCGAGCAGAACCAGCAAAAACTGCAGGGCTACAACGAGCAACTGGCGCACAGCCAGCGCGTGCTCAGCGGCTCCCAGAGCGGACTGCAAGCCTGGAAGCAGACTTTGAACGAGCCGGCAGGCAACCTCCTGCAGGATGTTGCGGGCGGTTTGACCGTCTGTCAGGGTGCGCTGAAGTTGGTGGCGGCCGATTCCGAGAAATTAGTGAAGATTCAGGCGCGCCTGCAAGCTGTCAGGGAGGTTGTTCAGGGATTGTCGGAGCTCTCGGACAGCGTGTATACCACCTTGTCCGCCCGGTTGACGGTACTCGCCAAAGTTACCGATTTGTGGCATGCGGCCAATCTCCGGGTGGGGAAAAGCCTTGTCAGCATGGGGGTAGCGGCCCATACGGCCCTGCAGCAGCGGGCCCAGGCCGTCGCCGCGATGGATCTCGCTAGCGAGAAGTACAAGCAGGCCATTCAAAAGATGGTGGAGGCGGAAAACATCAGCAACGTTGCTGATATGAAAAAAACAACCAAATGGAATGGAAAATCTCAAGAAGTATGGAGCGTATCCGGATTTACCGACGAACAGAATAAGGAGCTGAACAAGCGTGTCCGAAAAGCACGCGATCATGAAGAAACCAAGATCGAAAAGGAGGGTGGTGCCAACCTTAGCGAGCGCCAGCGACGAATATACGCAGCAGAAAATAATGCTGCAGGCACATACATTAGGGAAATAAAAAAATCGTTGGCGGATGCTCAGATGGAGTTAGAAACAGAAGCCGGCAAAATAATCTCATTCGGCATAAACAAGAATGCCGCCGCTGACAAGGTGCTGCAAACTGCCGGCATCTCCACCCCTGCGGAGACGCAGGTGGCAGAAAATGCCCGCAGGGACGCCGAACAGTGTGCCCGAGCCGAAGCCGATGTGCAGCAACAGCTGACCCAACAGCTTCAGGAAATCCATAAACAAAGTGTCGATGCCACGATTTCGGAAGAGGATCGACGCATCGCGGAGATTAAGACCCGCTATGCCAAACTCCGGGAAGAAGTCGACAAGATGCTTGCGGCGGGCAGCATCGACAGCTCGCAATCCAAAACCCTGAATGCTCAGATCGACGTGGCTGAGCAGCAGGAAATTCTGAATCAGCTACTCGATGGCATAAAAACGTATGAGCAGCAACGTTCGGAGATTCAGGAGAAGTATCAGGAAAAACGGAAGTCCTTGTATAAGGACGACGGCGAAACCCTGAAAGAGGGGGTTACACAAGGCAATGTTGAAGAAACAAACTATCAGGAAGAGGAAGCCTTAGCTGCTCTTGACGAGACGTTCGCGCAGCGGGAAGCGAGCTACCAGGCATGGATGGAGCAAATTGCTACCTGGTCGCTTGACACGTTGAAGCAGACCCTTGAAAGGGCCGAACAGGAACTGCAGACGCTCGAAGAGTCGGGAACGGGCAATTCCAAGCAGCTGAGCTCTGCCCGTGCAAAGGTCCGTACCTTAAAAAAACAGGTAGAGAAAGAAGACTCCAAAACGGCCGGCGACAGCGCAGCGAGCGACAATGGAGTCAAGAACTGGCAAAAACTGGGCAAAACGCTCACAAGTGTCGGATCGAGCTTTCACGAGATTGGCGAGGCGATTGGCGGCACGGCAGGGGAAGTACTGTCGCTGGCCGGCACCATTGCCAGCACAACAGCCAGCATCATAGACGGTATTGAGACCCTCGTGAACGGGACGGTCGAGGGCGTAAAAACTACGACAATAACGGCCTCGGCATCCATACAGGCCATGGAAACGGCCTCGGTGATTTTGGCCATTATTTCTGCTGCGCTGAAGATTGCTATGGCCATCGCCAAATTCGTACAGCGGGAATCTGCCGCTACGAAGCATTATGAGGAATTGAAGGCGAAGTACGAGACCCTTGTGGACGTTTGGGACGATCTGATCGAACGCAAGCAGCGATACATAGACA
>JAIDKM010000156.1 GCA_029051915.1 Alistipes sp.
CCCTCGAAGCATCCCCGGTTCCATCGATCTCCTCCTTGCATCAGTTCTTCAGCGGCAGGTAGGAGTAGTTTTTCGAGTAGTCCATCATCTGCGCCGCATAGTCGGTCGGATAGTGGATCTTCACGTCCACGATTTCGCCGTCGCGTTCCACCGGTTCGTATTCCGGGTTCAGGAATCCGCCGTAGGGTTCGATTCCCAGCGCCGCGTAACGTTCGCGCACTTCGGCGTGCAGTTCCGGATCCACCGACACAGCGTATTTCTCCACCAGCGCACGGCCCGCTTCATAGTCTCCTTCCGACTTGATCCGTTGTATCTCGCGCAGCATCTCGCCGAACAGCGCCCGCAGCTTCTCGAAATCGTTCACCGCTACGTAGCGCTTGCCGTCCCGCTCGACCCATTCGATCACTCCGTCGGCCTTGCCGCGCTCGTAGCACCATTCGCAGATCAGTTTGCGGTTGCGCATGTGGGCTTCTTCCACGTTCTTGCCCGGTTCTATGCGCGCCAGCTGGGTCATCATGCCGTTCAGGATGTACTTCGCATAGCCCGCGCGCGCCACGTCGAACGAGGGCACCAGCCCCAGCTCCACCAGCTTCGGATCGCCCAGATAGTAGAGTCCGAACAGGTCGGCGCGCGTCTCTTCCAGCGTCGAACCGTAGCTCTTCAGCTCGCCGCCAGCTACGCCCGGCGCCAGCTGCCCCGAGCCGTGGCCCAGACACTCGTGCAGGTCGGTGTGCAGGTCGTCGGCCAGCTTGCCGTAGCGATCCATGCGGTCGCGGTCTTCGGCTCGCAGCACGAATTCTTCGTTGAATCCGTTTCCGTGGGCCGCCATGTCGTAGGCATAGGTAATGTTGTCGATCGTTACCGACTTCGAGCCGTATTCCTTGCGGATCCAGTCGGCGTTGGGCAGGTTGATGCCGATCGGCGTCGCAGGGTAGCAGTCGCCGCCCAGCAGGGCCACCGTAATCACTTTCGCCGACACTCCTTTCACCTTCTTTTTCTTGTATTCGGGGGCCACCGGCGAGTGGTCTTCGAACCATTGGGCGTTTTCCGAGATGATCTCCGTCCGGCGGCACGCCGCACTGTCCATGAAGTTCACGTTGGCTTCCCACGAGGCTTTGCGGCCCAGCGGGTCTCCGTAATCTTCAATGAAACCGTTCACGAAGTCCACGTTCGACAGCGTGTCTTTGACCCAACGGATGTTGTATTCGTCGAACTTCTTCAGATCGCCCGTCCGGTAGTATTCGATCAGCGACGCTATGGTCGTTTTTTGCGGCTCGGCCGCCACTGCCTGCGCCTTCTCCAGCCAGTATACGATCCGCTCGATCGCCGGCGAATACATGCCGCCTACCTTCCACACCCTCTCATACAGACGGCCGGTCTTCGGGTCTTTCGCCAGCTGCGAGTTCAGACCGTAGGACACCGGCTCCGGATTGCCCGCATCGGCCGCCGCCTGCGCCGCATAGTACCTCTCCGCTTCGGCTTGCGAGACTCCCTTGTAGTAGTTGCTCGACGAGGTGAGCAGCAGGTCGTCGCCCGCACGTTGGTTCAGACGCGTCGGGTAGGCCGCCGGATCGAATATCGCTACGCAGACTTCGCCGCGCAGGGCGTTCAGCTCCGCCCCGAACTTCTCTTCAGGAATCGTCTCGATCACCGTCAGAAGATATTCTTCCGTGAATTCAGGTATAAATTTGTCGTTCGAATAGTGGTGGTGGATTCCGTTCGCGAACCACACTTTCTTCAGGTACTTCTCCAGCGCCCGCCACTCGGGCGTCGTGCGGTCTCCAGCATAGTTTTCGTAGACGGTCTCCAGCATGCGGCGCACCGCAAGATTCGCCGGACAGTTCTGGTCGAACAGGATGTCGCGGCCGCACTTCGCCGCCTGCGCCAGGTAGTAGATCAGTTCTTTCTGTTCCCGGGGCAGGGTCTCGAATCCCGGCACTTCGTAGCGGATCACCTTCACGTCGTCGAAACGGTCGACGATCCACGGTTTATCGCCTTGCGCCGCATCGCTGCATGCCGCCAGCGTCCATAGCATCATTGACATAACGGTTGCTTTTTTCATCTTCGATTTGATTTGTGGAATTCAAATATAGTGCTTTCTTTCGATTTTTAATCCTTAATTTTTCATTTTTAATTATCTTTCCTACCTTTGCGCCGCAACTCGATTCCAAACAAGAAAAGAGATGAAGATTTTCACAAGCGTCGAAGCGTTGCGCGCCGAGCTCGACCGGGTCGATGCCGCCGGCGTCGGCTTCGTTCCCACCATGGGTGCCTTGCACGCCGGCCACCGGTCGCTCGTCGAGCGGGCCCGCCGGGAGAACCGGCACGTCGTCGTCAGCGTCTTCGTCAATCCCACTCAGTTCAACGACAAGAACGACCTGAAGCACTATCCCCGTACTCCCGAGGAGGATGCCCGGTTGCTCTCGGAGGCCGGCGCCGACTTCGTGTTGATGCCTTCGGTCGAGGAGATCTACCCCACGCCCGATACGCGGCAGTTCGACTTCGGGCTCATCGACAAGGTCATGGAGGGTGCCACGCGGCCCGGCCACTTCAACGGCGTCGCGCAGGTCGTCAGCCGCTTGTTCGACATCGTGCGGCCCGCCCGCGCTTACTTCGGCGAGAAGGATTTCCAGCAGATCGCCGTCATCCGGGCCATGGTCTCGCAGTTGCAGTCGCCCGTCGAGATCGTCGAGTGCCCCATCGTCCGCGGCGACGACGGCCTGGCCCTCTCTTCGCGCAACCGGTTGCTCGACGCGCCGCACCGCGCCGCCGCACCGCATATCTTCGCCACCTTGCGCGCCGCCGTCGAAAAGTCGCACGAGCTCTCGCCCGCCGACTTGCAGACATGGGTCGTCTCCGAGGTCGAGCGCAATCCCTTGTTGAAAGTCATTTATTTCCAGGCCGTCGACGCCTCCACCATGCAGGAGGTCGCCGCATGGGACGACGCAGCGCGCATCCAGGGCTGCATCGCCGTGCAGGCCGGCGACATCCGTCTGATCGATAACATCCGCATCCGATAATGAAATTCCAGATCGAAGTCATCAAATCGAAGATCCACCGCGTTACGGTTACGCAGGCCGATCTCAACTACGTGGGCAGCATCACCATCGACGAGGCCTTGCTCGACGCGGCCAACATCATCGAGGGCGAGAAGGTCCAGATCATGGACATCGACAACGGCGAGCGGTTCGAAACCTACGTCATCAAGGGCGAGCGCAACAGCGGTTGCATCTGCCTCAACGGCGCCGCGGCCCGCAAGGTGCAGGTCGGCGACGTGGTCATCATCGCCTCCTACGCCTTGATGGATTTCGACGACGCCAAAGCGTTCCGGCCGTGGATCGTCTTCCCCGACACGGCCACCAACCGGCTTATCGGATAGTTCGATGGACGTCGTTCTCTCGCTCTGCGCCCTGCTCTTCTCGGTCGTCGGCATCGTCGGGTGCGTCGTTCCCGTCATTCCGGGCGTGATCCTCGGTTATTGCGGCCTGCTCTGCGCCTGGGGCGCTTCTTATTCGCAGATTTCCGCTTCGACTCTTTGGATCTGGCTCGCCATCACCCTCATCGTTACCCTCGCCGATTACTTTTTGCCCGCTTGGATGACCCGAAGGTTCGGGGGTTCGCGCGCCGGAGCTATCGGCGCTACGATCGGCATCTTCGTCGGGCTCTTCTTCTCTCCGTTGGGCATCCTCCTCGGGCCATTCGTCGGCGCTGTCTGCGGGGAGTTGCTCCACAACCGCGACGACTCCGCCCGGGCTCTCCGCGTCGGCTTCGGGTCGTTCCTCGCTTTCATCGTCGGCACCGGGCTCAAGCTCATCGCCGCCGTCTACATGTTGGCGCTCGTCGTCGCCGATGCGTGGGTTCCGTTCAAGGAGTGGGTCTCCCGGATCTTTTAATATTCAAGCGGAGGGTATTTCTTCCGCTTTTCCTCAGCAGCTTCGGCCCGGAGTGGCGAAAGTTACGGTTTTCGCCAGCGCGGCCGCAGATTCAGCAGTCCGCTTTCGATGCAAATGCCAAGCATCGTCAGTTGTATATTCCAGTTTGCCGGGAAGTCTTTCTTTCCGCCATTCATCCCAGCGATTGCTTCGACCGCCTGCTTCGGGTTACCGCACCCGTGAGACGGGAGGCCTGACGAACGTCGGCACGAACGGGTATTCGTGGTCTTCTTCCGCCTACGCTGCCGGCAGTGCCACTTCGGGCGGTCTGAACTTCAACTCCAGCAACGTGAATCCCCTGAACAGCTTTTCGGGTCGCGCTCTCGCTTTCCCCGTGCGCTGCGTCCAGCATCTGCAAGCTGCTTTTCCAAAGAATAAAGGCGCCTGCATAAAGCAGGCGCCTTCATTCATCGGCAGAGGCCTCAATACCGATAGTGATCGGCTTTGAACGGCCCTTCTTCCGATACTCCGATGTAGTCGGCTTGCTTCTTCGTCAAATGCGTCAGTTCGACACCCAGATTGTCCAGGTGCAGGCGCGCCACTTCTTCGTCCAGGTGCTTCGGCAGGCGGTAGACGCCCACTTCCAGCTTCTTCTGCCACAGCTCCATCTGCGCCAGACATTGGTTCGTAAAGGAGTTCGACATCACGAACGACGGGTGGCCCGTCGCACAGCCCAGGTTCACCAGGCGGCCTTCGGCCAGTACGAATATCGAGTGGCCGTCCGCAAAGGTGTATTTGTCTACCTGGGGTTTGATGTTCACCTTCCGCGCCCCCGACTGCTCCAGCCGCGCCATCTGAATCTCGTTGTCGAAGTGGCCGATGTTGCAGACGATCGCTTGGTCGCGCATGCGTTCCATGTGTTCCAGCGTGATAATGTCGCAGTTTCCCGTGCACGTTACGTAGATGTTTCCTTCGGCCAGCGCACTCTCCACCGTCTTCACTTCGAATCCCTCCATCGCCGCTTGCAGCGCGCAAATGGGGTCTATCTCCGTTACGATCACGCGGGCTCCGTACGAGCGCATCGAGCGGGCGCAGCCTTTGCCCACGTCGCCGTAGCCGCAGACTACCACCACCTTACCCGCGATCATCACGTCCGTCGCCCGTTTGATTCCGTCGGCCAGCGATTCGCGACAGCCGTACAGGTTGTCGAACTTCGACTTCGTGCACGAGTCGTTCACGTTGATCGCCGGCACCAGCAGTTCGCCCGCCTCCTGCATCTGGTAGAGACGGTGTACGCCCGTCGTGGTCTCTTCGCTCACTCCGCGCCACTCGGCGACGGTGCGGTGCCATTTGTCGGGATCTTCGGCCAGCAACTTCCGCAGGGTATCGAGTATCACTTCTTCTTCGTACGACGAAGGGGCATAGTCCAGCGTCTTCGCGTCGTTTTCGGCTTTGTAGCCCTTGTGTATCAGCAGCGTGGCATCTCCTCCGTCGTCTACGATCAGCTGCGGGCCCTTGCCGCACGGGAACGAGAGGGCCATCGCCGTACACCACCAGTATTCGGGCAGGGTCTCCCCTTTCCACGCGAAGACCGGCACTCCGGCCGCCGCGATGGCCGCCGCCGCATGATCTTGCGTCGAGAAGATGTTGCACGAGCACCAGCGCACTTCGGCACCCAGTTCGACCAGCGTCTCGATCAGCACGGCGGTCTGAATGGTCATGTGCAGCGAGCCCATCACGCGCACGCCTTTCAGCGGCTTTTGGGGGCCGTATTTGCGGCGCACGGCCATCAGGCCCGGCATTTCGTATTCCGAGATTTCGATCTCTTTGCGGCCCCATTCGGCCAGCGACATATCGGCCACCTTGTAGGGCAATGTCGTATCCAGATACATGTCTATCGTAGTTTTAATATGTATTCGCAGTCTCTTGTTATCTGTTCCCGCAGTTCTTCGACCGTTGCGAAGCGGCGTTCGTCGCGGATTTTGCGTTCCAGTTCCACCCGCAGGATCTTTCCGTAGAGCGACCCGGCAAATCCGAAGAGGTGGGTCTCCAGCCTCCGTTCGGTGCCTCCTACCGAGGGGTTGCTCCCCAGATTCGACATCGCACGGTAGCGTTCTCCGTCCACTTCCGCCCACGAGGCGTATACTCCGTCTTCGGCCGGCACTCCCTCCGCCCGAAGATTGGCCGTCGGAAATCCCAGTTCGCGGCCCAGCCGGCGGCCGCTCTCCACCACCCCTTCGATCCGGATCATCAGATTTTTTCGGTCAGGCGGCGCACCAGCGTAAATTGCGAAAGGAATTCTTTCGCAAAGACGCGCAGCACCGTGTACGAGGGGATCGCCAGCAGCATGCCCAGAATTCCGGCCAGCGAGCCGGCTACAAGTATCACCAGAAAGATCTCCAGCGGATGGGCCTTCACCCGTTCCGAGTAGAGGGTCGGTTGCAGAATGAAGTCGTCCATGCCTTTCAGCACCAGCAGCGAGCAGGCGATGGCCCAGGCCGTGTGGCTCACGCCCATGCCGGCGATCGGCGTTACAATGCCCACGAATACCGAGATCACACCGCCGATCAGCGGCCCGGCATAGGGCACTACGTTCATCACGCCCATCACCAGCCCGATAAAGAAGGCATCGGCACCCTTCATTCCGAAGGCCATCATCACCAGCGAGACGGCGAACATCAGCAGGAGGCTTTCGGCCAGAATGCCCGTAAAGTAGCGGCCCAGCAGCAGGGTTACCGAGTCGAGCGCCCGCGTGATGTTTTCGCGGTAGCGTTCCGGAAAGAGGGCCGTTACCATCGTATAGAACAGGTCGTCTTCTTTCAGGAAGAAAAAGGTGATGAACGAGATCGAGAATACGGCGATCACCGACGAAAAGAGGATCCCCACCACCGACGACACCAGCGTGTTGATCGATCCGATGTCGATCGTTTCCCGAAGCAGGGCAGTCAGTTCGTCCGTAAGCGAGAACGAGCTCTCCGGCAGGGCGAAAAGTTCCTGTACATTATGTTGCATGCGGGCCACCGGCTCGCCTATGCCGCCGATCACCGCTCCGAAATCCACGTCGGCCAGTTGGTTTATCTTGTTGAATACCAGGGGTACGAACAGCGAGCACAGCACGGCGGCCACCGCCCAGATCACCACGAGCGTCGCCAGCGCCGCCAGCGGACGCGGCACCTGCCAGCGTTTCACTCTCAGGGCCGCCAGCCGCTTCACCAGCGGCCGGCCCATCACTGCCAGCACGGCCGAAACCAGGATGTAAACGACGATCGACGAGAAGTACCAGACAAGAAAGAGCACCGCCGCAGCGATCGCCGCTCCGGCCAGGAACTTCACCACGGTCTGGGGCGTCGCCGTCATGCCTCCGCTTTTTTGGGCAGACGGGCTATGGGCGTCTGCGAGCCCACGGTCGCATCGCCCAGCCCCACCAGCAGTTCGCTGTTTTTGGGAATCAGTACGTCCACGCGCGAGCCGAATTTGATGAAGCCGCAGACGCTGTTTTGTTCCACCCGGTGGCCCACCTCCATGTAGGAGACGATTCGGCGGGCGATCAGGCCTGCGATCTGGCGGAACAGCACTCGTTGGCCCGAGGCCATGCGCACCACGGTCGTCGTCCGTTCGTTTTCGGTCGACGACTTGGGATGCCATGCCACCAGGAAGCGGCCCGGATGATATTTGTAGTACTCCACTTCGCCGGCCACCGGCACCCAGTTCATGTGTACGTTGGTAATCGACATGAAGATCGAGATCTGAAGCATCTCTTCGTGGAGGTATTCGTCGTCGCGCACCGTCTCCGTTACCACGACACGGCCGTCGCAGGGGGCGAATACCAGGTCGCCGTCATGAATCCGCACCCGGCGGGGTTCGCGGAAGAACGCCACGATGAAGAACCAGAACAGCAGCAGGAATATCGTGCTGGCCCAGATGAGCGTCGTGCTGGAGTTGCTCACGAGCAGCCGGTAGAAAAGCCACCAGATCAGCACGCAGACCAGCCCCGAGACGAAGATGATTTTGTAACCTTCCTTATTGATTTTCATGGAACGTAAGGGTTTTGCAGTTAAAAGCCGATTCCCGGAACGATTCGGCAGAATAGCATGTATACCGCTACGAAGGGGGCCGACACCAGCACGGCGTCGAACCGGTCGAGTACGCCTCCGTGTCCCGGGATGAGCGTTCCCGAGTCCTTGACTCCGGCCGCACGTTTGAACATCGATTCGACCAGATCGCCCAGCACGCCCGTCGTCGAGATGACCAGCGCCATGCCGGCCCAGGCCCAGAGGTTCCCGTCGAAGATCCGCGCCGCAAGCACTCCCGCCGCTACGGCGCCCGCTACACCGCCGAAGAATCCTTCCCACGATTTCTTGGGAGATATGCGTTCGAAGAGGCGATGGCGTCCGATGGCCGAGCCTACAAGGAATG
>JAIDKM010000157.1 GCA_029051915.1 Alistipes sp.
GGTCGCTGGTTCGAATCCAGTCTCCCCGACAGCAGAAAATCAGACAAAAAAACCTTTGCCTGCAAGGCAAAGGTTTTTGCTTTTTCCCGGTCGAACGGGTTATTTCTGAAATTTCTTCGTGTATCTGCGAATCGGATTCAGCAGCCACATCGGCAGAATCTTGCAGACCGGTATTCCGATTCGGTTCCACCAGTCGGGTACGCATGTGCGGCGGCCGCGCCAGAGCGCTTGCAGCCCACGGCGGGCGCATTTGTCCGCCGAGATCAGGGCTCCCAGCCGCAGGCCGAGGCGTTGCCAGCGGGGCGGCAGGCCGTAGAGATCCGTCGCCACGCCTGCCGGGCAGACCGCCGTTACCCGAATGCCGTGTTCGCGCATCTCTTTGGCAAAGCAGACCGAGAATTGGCGTAGGTAGGCTTTCGACGCACTGTAGAGCGCCAGTCCCGGAAAGGGCATCCATTGCGAGTAGGAGGACATGTTCAGTATGTGTCCTTTCGCTCCGCGGCGTACCATGTCCATAGCGAACAGACGGCAGAGTTTCGTGTTCGTCAGCGCATGCAGTACGATCATCCGGTCGATCCGTTCTTCGGGCGTCTCCAGTATGTCGCAGTACGAGAACATCCCCGCGTTGTTTATCACTACGTCCGGTTCTATTCCCGCCGTCGTCAGCGTCGCATGCAGTTCTTCCGCCGCTTCCGTCCGGGCCAGGTCGCAGGTCGTCAGAAATACTTCCGCACAGCCGGCCGCCAGCAGTTCGGCTTCCACCGCTTCCAGCGGTTCCCGGCGGTTTCCCGCCAGCGCCACCTGGTAGCCCAGGGCCGCCAGCCGCAGGGCGTAGCAGCGGCCTATGCCCGATCCGGCTCCCGTTACCAGCGCCCAGGCGCTGCCTTTCACTACTTCTCCGCGTCGCATTGTTTACTTGATTTTTGCCAGTTCGCGCCAGATCTTTTCCGGTATGGGTTCCTTGCAGTTGTGGCAGCATTGCATGTCCACCGAGTACATGCGGGCCATGCAGTAGTCGCGGTGGTCGCAGCCCGAGCGGGTTGTCAGGTCGCCGTCGCGCAGTTTGTTCACGAATCCCGGGTCGTTCACCAGGGCTCGGGCCATCTGCACCAGTTCGAATCCCGCGTCCAGTACTTTTTCGATTCCCGCACGGCTCACCAGACCGCCTACATAGACCAGCGGCCCTTTCAGCTCGGCACGGAATTTCTTCGCATTTTCCAGGAAGTAGCACTCTTCGAAGTCGTATTGGCGGATCATTCGGTTGCCGAACAGGTTGATGACGATCTTTTGCGGCCACGACTTCCAGGGCATGTAGTGGCTCATCGTCTTCGTCGGTATGCGGCCGCGCATCACCGCCATCGGGGCTTTCGACACGAATCCCGAGGTCAGGACGATGCCGTTCGCTCCCAGACGTTCTATTTCGCGGGCTATCTCGATGCTCTCGGGTATCTGTATGCCGCTCTTGAAGCCGTCTTCCATGTTGTGTTTCACCAGCACCGCCATGTTGCACTGCGCCGCCGCTTCGACCACTTCTTCCAGACACATCCGCATGAAGCGCATGCGGTTTTGCAGCGAGCCGCCGTATTCGTCTCGCCGGTGGTTGGTGTAGGGCGACAGGAATTGCGAGATCAGGTAGCCGTGTCCCGCGTGTACTTCTACCGAGTCGAATCCCGCTTCGTGGGCCGTGCGGACAGCTCGTCCGAAGTCTTTGGCGAACGCCTCGCATTCGCTCCGGCGCATGCCTCGTACGAAGGTCGGCGAGTAAAGGTTGAATCCCGTCGACGCGCCTACCGGGAAGCATCCCGCCGTCGACCAGTGGGTCATGTTGCCGCAGTGGCCGATCTGAATGCCGGCCGCCGCTCCTTCCGCATGGATCGCGTCGGTCATGTGGCGGAGTCCCGGTACGATTTCGGGCCGCAGCCACAGTTGTTTGTTGAACGATACGCCGCTGCGATTTATCGACGCATAGGCTACCGTCGTCATGCCCACGCCTCCGCGGGCCACCGACACATGGTAGTCTTCCAGTTGTTGGGTCGGGCCGAAATCTTTGCCCATCGATTCGAATGCGGCCGAGCGGATCGTGCGGTTGCGCAGCGTCAGCGGCCCCAGTTTATAAGGTGTGAACAGTTCCGACATATCAGTAAACGAACGGTATGATCTTCTTGCGTTTGAGTTGCGTGAATTTTTCGCCGAATTCTTTTTCGTAGCGGCGGTAGAGCGAGGCTGCGCGGGGTGCCAGGTTGGCGAACGTCCACCATGCGAAGACCGCTCCGGCCCACGACCACGAGGCCACGGCGAATCCCGTCCATTCGAGTGTTTCGCCAAAATAGTTGGCCGACGATACATAGCGGAACATGCCGCCTCGCGGGATGTAGTGGCGCGTGTCTCCCGGGCGGCGCAGGTTGCGGATCACATGGTCGGAGTGCAGGTTCACGGCCATGCCGGCCACGAACAGCGCTCCTCCGATCCAGATGTAGGGTTTCGCCAGCCAGTCGGCATAGTAGCCGTCGGGCGAGACATAGAATATCCAGCCGCCTTGCATCAGCGCATTGAGCGTGTTGAACGTCATGCCCATCAGCACGATTCCCAGCGGCATCTTCGATTCTCCGCGCATCAGTAGCGGGAAGATGAACGAGCGTTGGAAATAGTGGGTCTGGAAAAGTACGAACAGTACCAGCGGCCCCGTCTCCCACATGCGGTCGCTTAGCGCCCACAGCACGCACATCAGCACGAATACCGGCGATTCCATCATCACCCAGCCGATCTTGTTGGGCACCGGGGGGCCGTATTTCGGGTTGAACAGGTAGCCGTATCCGGCTTCGAAAAAGTAGAGCGCTACGAATACGCCTAAGGCCAGCACGGCCATGACGATCAGAAAAATATCGAATGTCTGGGTCATACGTCGGGGTTTCGTTAAAACGACGTAAAAGTAGCTAAAAAATCGCGAACGGGCAATTCTTCGTCCGGGAAATCGGGCGAAAGGGCGGATTTCGGCGGTGAACGGATCCGGCCGGACGAAAAACAGCGCCGACTGCATGTCGGCGCTGTCCGTCTGCACGGGGTGCAGGATTATTCCGTTTCGGTCTCCGGC